>NZ_RZSU01000118.1:0-17617 GCF_003997585.1 Mesorhizobium sp. M5C.F.Cr.IN.023.01.1.1
CGCGGATGTTGTCCGCGCCATGCTCGGCAAAACTCTCGGCGCAATCGCCGCCCTGCAGAAGGAAGGCGTCACCGGCAGCGACGGTCGCAAGCTGCTTCTTCAGCTTGCGTGCCTCACCTGCAAAAACCAGCGGTGGAAAGGTGGCAAGCTGGCCTTCCGTGTTCTTCAGCGCGGCAAGATCCGGATAGGCAGGAACCTGCTGGATCGGCTTTGCTCTCCACGAATTCGGCGACCATTTCGTCATCGTTGCACCCAACGTTCTTTCCAGCGGGTGCTATCGCCCGCCATTTCGCCCCAAATGGGGATCGCGGCTCCATACACGAAGCCGATTTCCTATTCTAGACCGGATTTGGACGTGTGGCGAATGGCCGTGATGCGCCAGGAACTGCCGGCGTAGTCATTGGCCAAAGCACCAGCAACGCCTTGCTAGGCAGCCTTCTCCACCAGCCGAGCCAATTGCGTCATGACGACGGCGGCCCCGGCCAGACGCTTTTCAGCTGTTGGCCAGTCGCGGCTGAAGACAACGCTCTGGTCGGGCCGGATCTTGGCCAGCGAACCCTGCTCGCCGATGAACGTGACCAGCCCGACAGGATTGGAAAACTCGCGCTTGCGGAAATGGATGACAACGCCTTTTGGTCCGGCATCGAGCTTTTCGACATTGGCCTTGCGGCAGAGCGCCTTGATGAAGACGATCTTCAGCAGATGCTTCACCTCCTCCGGCAGCGGGCCGAACCGATCGATCAGTTCTGCGCCAAAGGCATCGATCTCCTCGGTGTTTTCGAGGTCGCCGAGGCGGCGGTAGAGCGCCAGCCGCAGCTGCAAGTCCGGAACATAGCTTTCCGGGATCATCACCGCCGTGCCGACGGCGATCTGCGGCGACCAGCCGCCATCCTGAACCTCGCCGGAATCCTTCACCTCGGCGACAGCTTCCTCCAGCATCTGCTGGTAGAGCTCGAAGCCGACCTCCTTGATATGGCCCGACTGCTCTTCGCCGAGAAGATTGCCGGCGCCTCTGATATCGAGATCGTGGCTGGCGAGCTGGAAACCGGCGCCCAGCGTGTCCAGCGACTGCAGCACCTTCAGCCGGCGCTCGGCGGTGTCTGTCAGCTTGCGGTTGGCCGGCAGCGTGAACAGCGCATAGGCGCGCACCTTCGAGCGGCCGACGCGGCCGCGCAGCTGGTAGAGCTGCGACAGACCGAACATGTCGGCGCGATGCACGATCAGCGTGTTGGCGGTCGGGATATCGAGGCCGGATTCGACAATGGTGGTCGACAGCAGCACATCGTACTGGCCGTCGTAGAAGGCATTCATGATGTCGTCGAGCTCGCCGGGCGGCATCTGGCCGTGAGCGACAGCCACTTTCAGCTCTGGAACGGATTCACGCAGGAAATCATGGATTTCCGCCAGATCGCTGATGCGTGGCACGACATAGAAGGAATGACCGCCGCGGTAGCGTTCCCTGAGCAGGGTCTCGCGGATGACCAGCGGGTCGAAGGGCGAGATGAAGGTGCGCACCGCCAGGCGGTCGACCGGCGGCGTGGCGATCAGCGACAGTTCGCGCACGCCGGTCAATGCCAGTTGCAGCGTCCGCGGGATCGGCGTCGCCGACAGCGTCAGCACATGCACGTCGCTCTTCAGGTCCTTCAGCCGTTCCTTGTGCTTGACGCCAAAATGCTGTTCCTCGTCGATGATCAACAGGCCAAGATTCTGGAACGAAATCGAGGCGCCGAGCAGCGCGTGAGTGCCGACGACGATGTCGACCGTGCCTTCGGCGATGCCCTTCTTGGTCTCGGCCAGATCCTTGGCGCCAACCAGCCGCGAGGCCTGAGCGACGCGGATCGGCAGGCCGGAGAAACGCTGCGAAAAGGTCTTGAAATGCTGGCGCGACAACAATGTCGTCGGCACCACCACCGCGACCTGAAACCCTTCCATCGCCGCGATGAAGGCGGCGCGAAGCGCAACTTCCGTCTTGCCGAAGCCGACGTCGCCGCAGATCAGCCGGTCCATCGGCTTTCCAGCCCCCAGATCGCCCATGACCGAATCGATCGCCGTCTGCTGGTCGTCGGTTTCCTCATAGGGAAACCGCGCGGAGAATTCGCCATAGAGACCTTCCGCCGGCACCAGCGAAGGAGCGGCGCGCATCTGCCGCTCTGCGGCGATGCGGATCAACTGGCCGGCCATGTCGAGCAGCCGCCGCTTCAGCCGCGCCTTGCGCGATTGCCAGGCGCCGCCACCAAGCTTGTCCAATGTCGCTTCGGCCGAATCCGAGCCATAGCGTGACAGCAGTTCGATATTTTCAACCGGCAGAAACAGCCGGTCGTCGCCGGCATAATGGATTTCTAGGCAATCATGCGGCGCACCGACCGCCTCGATAGTGCGCAGCCCGATGAAGCGGCCAATGCCGTGGTCGGTGTGGACGACAATGTCGCCGGAGGACAACGCCGAGGCTTCGGCGATGAAGTCGGAAGGACGCTTCTTGCGCTTCGAGCGGCGGATCAGCCGGTCGCCCAGAATGTCCTGCTCGGCGACGACGACCAGTTTCTCGGTCTCGAAGCCGGATTCGAGCGGCAGCACGGCAAGTGCCGCCTGCCCCGGTTCGAGCTTTTCCGCCTCGGCCAGCGTGGCCACCGGCTTGAGCTTGCCGAGATGGTGTTCAGTCAGGATCTGGCCGAGCCGGTCTAGCGAACCTTCTGTCCAGCCGGCGACGACGACCCGGCGGCGGGCGGCCCGCTCATCGGCAATGTGTTTTACGACGACGTCGAAGACGTTGATGGTGGGATCGGCGCGTTCCTCGACGAAGCTGCGGCCATGTCGCGAGCCGGCATGGAAGATTTTCTTCGCGCCGGCATCGGGCGCATCGAAGGGCGTGAAGTCGATCGCTTCGCGAGGCCCAAGCGAGGCGATGAGGTTTTCGGGCGACAGATAAAGCAGGTCGGGCGGCACCGGCTTGTACGGAACGGCGTCCTTCAGCGCGCCGTCCGCCTGCTTCCTGCGCGCCTCGTAGTGGTCGAGGATCAACGCATGGCGTTCCGCCAGCGCCTCATGCGCCAGATGGTCGAACACCACAGGCGTGTCCGGCAGATAGTCGAACACCGTCTCGAGCCGCTCGTAGAAGAACGGCAGCCAATGCTCCATGCCGGCGAAACGCCGTCCCTCGCTGACCGCCGCGTAGAGCCCATCGTCGCGAGAGGGCGCGCCAAAGGCCTCGATGTAACTGCGGCGGAAACGGCTGATGGTCTCCGGCGTCAGCGCCACTTCACTCATCGCCTGCAGCGACATCGACTTGCGCTGGCCGGTGGTGCGCTGCGTGGCGGCGTCGAAGACGCGGATTGATTCCAGCGTGTCGCCGAAGAAATCGAGCCTGAGCGCTTCCGTCCAGCCCGGTGCGAACAGGTCAAGAATGCCGCCGCGCACGGCAAACTCGCCGACGCCGCGCACGGTCGGCACCCGCTCGAAGCCTGATGTCTCCAGCCGCGACACCAGTGCATTCATGTCGATCTGGTTGCCGGGTTTGGCGTGGAAGGTCTGCGCCTCGATGAGGCTTGCCGGCGGAATGCGCTGCAGCAGCGCATTGGCGGTGGTCAGGATGACGGCGCGGTGCGGTCTTTTCACCAGCGCGATCATCGCGGTGAGCGCATCAAGACGCCGTGCGGCAGCATCCGCCCCGGGCGAGACGCGGTCGTAAGGCAGACAATCCCAGGCTGGCAGTTCGAGCACCGGCAGGCCTGGCGCGGCGAATGACAGCGCCTCGACAATCGAAGGCAGGCGCTGGCCGTCGCGCGCCACGAACAACACCGGCTTGTCGGGCGCGATCTCGTGCGCGGCCTGCACCAGCGCAAAGGCTTCGTAGCCGTCGGCAACACCGTCGACGATGAACTGGCCGGCGCGGCCTTTCGGCAGGCCGATCGAGGGAATGAGGCTCATGGATTACACGTCGTTCAGAATGTCATCGTCTGGCGCGACGCCAGGATTTTTTGCAGGACGGCACAATCGATATTTGCCGGAATCGGACGCTCGCCGGTGATCACGGGCAGGAATTCGGTGTCGGGAACATCGAGGAGCCTCTCATATTGGTCGAGTTCGTCGCCGGTCAAGGCGCCGATCTCGGCATCTGCGAAACTGCCAAGGATGAGGTCCATTTCGCGCATGCCGCGATGCCAGGATCGAAACAGAAGCTTGCGGCGGCGGGCGTCGAGCCCCTCGCTTGATCGTTTCGTCCCGGTCATCGTCCAGCATCCTTGCCTGAAGCGGCGCGTATAGCGTGGATAGAGGGCGGTGTCAGCCTTGCGCTGCGGCTGTCGCGACATAAGCTGACATCATGCGTCCTTCCCTCCTCGATCCGCTGTTTGTCCCGATCACCTCGCTTGCCGGCGTCGGGCCGAAGGTCGGCGCACTGATCGAGAAAATCGTGCCGGCCGATCTCGGCGACCGAGCGGCGCGCGCCGGCGATCTTCTGTTCGTGCTGCCCCACACGGTGATCGACCGCCGCAACCGGCCGGGCATCGCCGGTTCGGCCGAAGGCGCGATCGTCACCCTCGAAGTACGCATCGACCGCCACCAGCCGCCGCCGCGCGGCAACAGATCGGTGCCATACCGCGTCTACGCCCATGACGACACCGGCGAGATCGCGCTGACCTTCTTCCATGCGCACGCCGCCTATCTGGAAAGAGCGATGCCCGAAGGCGAGCATGTCGTGGTCTCCGGTCGCATGGAATGGTTCAACGGCCGGCCGACCATGGTTCACCCAGACCACATCGCGCTGGCCAGCGAAGCGGAAAACCTGCCGCTGGTCGAGCCGGTCTATCCGCTCACCGCCGGGCTCTCGGGAAAAGTGCTGCGCCGCGCAATCGGCCAGGCGCTCGCTCGCTTGCCGGTGCTGCCGGAATGGCAGGATGGCGAGTTTCTGCGCCGCCGGACCTTTCCTGCCTTCGGCGACGCGCTCGCCCGCATCCACAATCCCGAGGACCCAATCGACGTGTCCGTCGACGGCGCGGCCTGGCGGCGTCTCGCCTATGACGAGTTTCTGGCAGGCCAGGTGTCGCTGGCGCTGGTGCGCGCAAAAGTCCGCCGCCTGTCCGGACGACCATTGGTCGGCGACGGTCGCATCGTCGAAAAGCTGCGCGCCGCCCTTTCCTATTCGCTGACTCCCAGCCAGGAATTCGCGTTGGCCGAAATCAACGCCGATCTGGCCGATCCCGAACGCATGCTGCGCCTGCTGCAGGGAGATGTCGGCTCCGGCAAGACGGTTGTCGCGCTACTCGCAATGGCGCGCGCCGTCGAGGCTGGTGGCCAAGCGGCGTTAATGGCGCCGACCGAAATCCTGGCGCGCCAGCATCTCGCGACGATTGCACCTTTGGCGGAGCGAGCCGGCCTGCGCGTTGCCATCCTCACCGGCCGCGAAAAGGGCCGCGAGCGCACCGAGACGCTGGCCGGTCTGGTCAATGGCGAGATCGACATCGTCGTCGGCACCCATGCGCTGTTCCAGGAAACGGTGATGTTCCACGATCTCGTCCTCGCCGTCATCGACGAGCAGCACCGTTTTGGCGTTCACCAGCGGCTTGCCATCACCGCCAAGGGCGATGCGCCCGACATGCTCGTGATGACGGCGACGCCGATCCCGCGCACGCTGGTGCTGACCGCTTTCGGCGACATGGACGTGTCGAAGCTGACCGAAAAGCCGGCCGGTCGCCAGCCGATCCGCACCGTCACCCTGCCGCTCGAGCGGCTCGACGAACTGGTCGGCCGCATGCGCGACGCCGTCGCCGACGGCCAGAAGATCTACTGGATCTGTCCGCTGGTCGAGGAATCCGAAGAGATCAGGCTGATGTCGGCGGAGGACCGCTTTGCCTCGCTGAAGCCGCTGTTCGGCGACCGGATCGGCCTGGTGCACGGGCGCATGAAGGGCGCCGACAAGGATGAGGCGATGCGCGCCTTCAAGGCCGGCGAGACACGCATCCTGATCGCCACTACGGTCATCGAGGTCGGCGTCGATGTGCCGGATGCGACGATCATGGTCATCGAGCATGCCGAGCGCTTTGGCCTCGCCCAGTTGCACCAATTGCGCGGCCGGGTCGGGCGCGGCGAAAAACCATCCTCCTGCGTGCTGCTCTACAAGGATCCGCTCGGCGAGACGGCAACGCGCCGGCTGTCGGTGATGCGCGAGACCGAGGACGGATTCCGCATCGCCGAGGAGGACCTGAAGCTGCGCGGCGAAGGCGAGTTGCTCGGCACCCGACAGTCCGGCACGCCGGGCTTCCAGGTGGCGCGCATCGAGGCGCATGCCGACCTGCTGGAGGCCGCCCGCGACGACGCGCGGCTGATCCTGTCGCGCGATCCGGAACTGCAATCCGAACGCGGCGCCGCCCTTCGCATGCTGCTTTATTTGTTCGGCCGCGACGAGGCGGTGCGGCTCTTGCGCGCCGGCTGAGGCCCGGCATCCACCGGCGGATTAGCGATCTGAACGCCGATCGGTTTGCCGTTCAACGTCACCATTTTCGTCTTGACCGCAGGCGCCACCAGGCCTGCCGAAACGATCAGCTTGGCGCCGTCCTCGACCGTCATGTCGAGCACCACGATATCGGATTTCGGCACATACATGAGAAAGCCCGTGGTCGGGTTGGGCGCGCACGGCATGAATACCGCGATCAGCGGATCACCTTCCTGGTCGAGCTTCTGGTTGATCTCGGTTTCCTTGTCGCTGGCGACGAAGACCAGCGACCAGACGCCCTTGCGCGGATATTCGACCAGCCCGACCTGGCGAAACATGTCGCCTTTGTTCGACAGCACAGTCTCGAAGATCTGCTTCAGCGAGCCGTAGATGCCGCGCACCAGCGGCATGCGGCCGAGCAGCCGTTCGCCGAACAAGACGATAGCGCGGCCGACGATATTGGCGGTCAGGAAACCGATCAGGGTGATCAGGATCAAGGCGACGATCAGGCCGAATCCCGGAACCGGCGCCGGCAGATAGCTATCGGGGTTGTAGCGCGCCGGAATATAGGGTTTCACCCACGAATCGACCCAGCCGATGAACGACCAGGCGATGTAAGCGGTGATCGCCAGCGGCGCGCAGACGACAAAGCCTGTCAGGAAGTAATTCCGCAGCCGGGTCATGCCAGAGGTCTTGGGCGCATCGGACATGGTTCACCGCAGCACTGGTTGCGGCGCAACATTAATGAACCGCAATCCGCTTTGGAACCGCGAAATTTTTTAAACCACGCCTATTCCACAGTCACCGATTTCGCCAGGTTGCGCGGCTGGTCGACGTCGGTGCCCATGAACACGGCGGTGAAATAGGCCAGCATCTGGATCGGCAGCGCGTAGATGATCGGCGAGATGATTTCCGGCACGTCCGGCAGCACGATCGTCTCCATCGTCTTCACCGTGGCGTGTGCGGCACCCTTGCTGTCGGTGATCAGGATGATCTTGCCACCGCGCGCGGCCACTTCCTGCATGTTGGACACCGTCTTTTCAAAAATGCGGTCGTGCGGGGCAATGACGATCACCGGCATGTTCTCGTCGATCAGCGCGATCGGCCCGTGCTTCAGCTCACCGGCGGCGTAGCCCTCGGCATGGATATAGGAGATTTCCTTGAGCTTCAGCGCGCCTTCCATGGCCAGCGGGAAATTGGTGTCGCGGCCGAGATAGAGCACGTTCTTGTAGTGGGCGAGGTCGCGTGCGACCTTTTCGATCTGCCCGTCGAGCTTCAAGACCTGGTTGGCATAGCGCGGCGCTTCCGACAGTTGGCGGACCAGCGTCGTTTCCTGCTCCCGCGAGATCGTTCCGCGCGCCACGCCGGCCCGCACGGCAAGCGAGGCCAGCACCGACAATTGACAGGTGAAGGCCTTGGTCGAGGCGACACCGATCTCCGGCCCGGCCAGCGTCGGCAGGATGACGTCGGACTCGCGCGCCATCGTCGATTCGCGGACATTGACGACCGCGCCGATCTTCATGCCCGCCTTGCGGCAATAGCGCAGCGAGGCCAACGTGTCGGCGGTCTCGCCCGATTGCGAGATGAAGAAGGCGGCGTCTGTCTTCGACAGCGGCATCTCGCGGTAGCGGAATTCCGAAGCGACATCGATGTCGACCGGCAGCCGCGCATAGCGCTCGAACCAGTATTTGCTGATCAGGCCGGCCAGATAGGCAGTGCCGCAGGCCGAGATCGCCAGCCGGTCGATTTTGGCGAAATCGAACGGCAGGTCGAGCGGCTTCGATACGCCGCCGACAAAATCCACATAATGCGCCAGCGTGTGCGAGATCACTTCGGGCTGTTCATGGATTTCCTTCTCCATGAAATGCCGCCGGTTGCCCTTGTCGACCATGAAGCTGGTGCTGAGCGACTGCTGGCGCTTGCGGTCGACCTTGCTGCCGTCCATGTCGAAGATGGCGACCTCGTTGCGGCGCACCACCGCCCAGTCGCCGTCCTCCAGATAGGTGATCGAATTGGTGAAGGGGGCAAGCGCGATGGCGTCGGAGCCCAGGAACATCTCGCCGTCGCCATGGCCGACGGCCAGCGGCGGGCCGTTGCGGGCGCCGACGATGAGGTCCTCGTCGCCCTTGAACATGATGGCAAGCGCAAAGGCGCCTTCCAGCCGCCTCAGCGCCTGGTGCGCGGCCTCGACCGGCTTCAGGCCCTTGGCCAATTCGCGCCCCACCAGATGTGCGACGACCTCGGTGTCGGTCTGTGATGAAAATGTGTAGCCGTCGCGCATCAACTCGTCGCGCAATTCGGCGAAATTCTCGATGATGCCATTATGGACGATGGCGACGCCATCGGAAAAATGCGGATGCGCATTGGTCTCGTTGGGCACACCATGCGTCGCCCAGCGCGTGTGGCCGATGCCGATCATGCCGTCGAGCGGTTCGTCCTTCAACCGGCGTTCGAGATTGATCAGCTTGCCCTCGGCGCGGCGACGGGCAAGCTTGCCGCGCTCGACGGTGGCGACGCCGGCGGAATCATAGCCGCGATATTCGAGCCTTTTCAGCGCATCGACGATCAGTGGCGCGACAGGCGAGTGGCTGACAATTCCGACGATACCGCACATAGACGTTTGCCCCCGATTCCGGCATGAAACCCGGCGTCATTTAGGATTGGCCGGGCTGCCGCGAAAATCACATTGCGTTTCGTTCCATATCAGCCGGAACGATCTTGCACAGATGCACCATGACAGAGCGCTCTTGCAATCCGGTTACCGCGTTCGCTCGGTTTGTCCGCGAATGCATGTTATCTCGTCCCAATGGTTCTGAAATCCGTCAAAGATATGATGCGGTCATGAACGAACAAATCGACACGGTGACGCTTTGGCGCCCGGTTGGGCCTGAAGAGCTGAAGCCGATCGAGAAGTCCGGCATGCGGGCGTTTCCGCCGCGCCTTCCCGAGCAACCCATTTTCTACCCCGTTCTGTCCGAAGCTTATGCCGTGCAGATCGCGCGTGACTGGAACGTACCAGCCAGCGGCTCGGGCTTCGTTACCCGGTTTGACGTTTTGAAGAGCTTTCTCGACCAGTACCGGGTTGAACATGCCGGTAGCAGGGCACATCTGGAATACTGGATCCCTGCCGAAGACCTTCCTGAATTCAACAGGGCAATTGTCGGCAGGATCGAGGTGGACGGCCGCTTTCGGCACAGATGCGAACCTTGCCGGCTAACGCCGAATGATCATCCACCGGCCTTCTTCGCCGCCGCGGCCGAAGCAAAACGCTCGCGCAATTCCTTGCCCTTGCCGGCCAGCGTCCTCTGGCGGGCGCGGCCAAAGGCCAGCGCATCGTCGGGGACACTTTCGGTGACCACGCTGCCCGAAGCGATGTAGCCGCCCTTGCCGATCGTAACAGGCGCCACGAGCGAGGAGTTCGAGCCGATAAAGGCGCCCTCGCCGATGTCGGTGAAGAACTTCGAGTAGCCGTCATAGTTGCAGGTGATGGTTCCAGCGCCGATGTTGGCGCCGGCGCCGACGCGGGCATCGCCGATATAGGTCAGGTGATTGACCTTGGCCCCCTCCTCGATCGTCGCCTGCTTGACCTCGCAGAAATTGCCGACCTTGGCCTTTTGCTTGAGATCGGCGCCTGGCCGCAGCCGCGCGTACGGGCCGACATCGCAGTTCGAAGCGATGGTGGCGCCTTCAATGTGGCTGAAGGCATGGATCTTGGCGCCCGTGGCGATTTTCACGCCCGGCCCGAACCAGACATTGGGTTCGACGATCGTATCCGCGCCGATCTCGGTATCGTGCGAAAAGAACACGGTTTCCGGCGCAATCAATGTGACGCCGGAGAGCATTGCCTCGCCCCGCCGGCGCCTCTGCCAGATGCCTTCGGCCTCGGCGAGTTCGGCACGGTTGTTGATGCCGAGCACATTCTCGTAGCCGGCTTCTGCCGCAACGACATCAAAACCCTGCCCGCCGGCGATCTCGACGACGTCGGTGAGATAATACTCGCCCTTGGCATTGTTGTTGCCGACTTGCTCGAGCAGCTTGAGCGCATGCTTGCCCGCGACCGCCATCAGCCCGCCATTGCAGAAGGTGATTTTCTTCTCCTCGTCGGTGCAGTCCTTTTCCTCGCGGATGGCGATGAGCTTGCCGCCCTTTTCTATCAGCCGGCCATAGCCGGAAGGATTTGACGTGCGGAAGCCGACCACAACGACGGCAGCGCCTTCCGCCAGCTTCAGGCGCGCAGCAGTCAGCACCTCCGGATCGATCAGCGGCGTATCGCCGAACATCACCAGGATGTCGTCGTAACCCTTTGATATAGCGTCGCGAGCAGTCAGAACAGCATGCGCCGTACCGAGCCGCTTGTCCTGGACGAAGGTCTCCGCCTTCGGCGCGAATTTTTGCGTGGCCTTGCGCATCTCGTCCGCGCCATGGCCGATCACCAGAGCCAGATCACCGCTGCCTGCCGCTTCGGCAGCCCTCACGACATGGGCGACCATCGGCAGGCCGGCGATCGGGTGCAGCACTTTTGGCACAGTACTTTTCATGCGCGTGCCTTCGCCGGCGGCGAGGATGACGGACAGGCAGGTTCTCTGGCTCATGAAAAGGCAACCATATGAAAAGCGTTGGGAATCAAGGCATGTCTAGCACTGACGCCATGCTGCACCAATGCGGTTAAATTCCGGTGAGACGGTAGAGCAACTGACTTTTAATCAGCAGGTGTAGATGCGCCAGCATGGGGCCGTATCTGGTCAAGCCTACCCCAGCTGCCCCAGCACCGGAAAATTCTCCAGCAGCCAATAGGATGCTGCCTGCACGCCGCCGGTCAGGAAAAAGACGCCGGCGACGACCAGCAACGCGCCCATCGCCTTTTCGACACGGCCGAGATGCACGCGGAACTTCGAGAGAAAGCGCATGAAAGCGCCGGAAAACAGCGCCGCGATCAGGAACGGTATGCCGAGACCTAGCGAGTACGCGGCAAGCAGCAGCGCGCCCTCGCCCACCGTCTCGCGGCCGCCGGCCAACGTCAGGATCGGCCCCAGCACCGGTCCGATGCAGGGTGTCCAGCCGAAGGCGAAGGCCAGTCCCATGACATAGGCGGCAACGATACTGGCCGGCTTGCCTTGCGACTGGAAGCGCGCCTCACGCGACAGCAGCGGGATGCGCAATATGCCGAGAAAATTCAACCCCATCAGGATGATCAGCACGCCGGCGGCCATCGCCAGCGGCTCCTGCCAGACGCGCAGCAGCCGGCCGATGGTCGAGGCGCCGGCGCCCAGCGCCACGAAGACGGTCGAGAAGCCGAGAACGAAGGCGATCGAGGCATAGAGCAGCGCACTGCGCGCGTCGGCCTTGGCCGTGACGCCGGCATTGCCGCGGAAATCATCGACCGACACCCCGGCCATATAGCAGAGATAGGGCGGCACCAGCGGCAGCACGCAAGGCGACAGGAACGAGATCGCCCCCGCCCCGACCGCGCTGACATAGCCGATATCCAATGCCATTGCCGAACTCCACTGTCGGCGCCGATATAGCGGCGCACGGGCTTGTCCGCCAATCACCATTGCGTGGCAAGTTGCCGCCCTGCATCGAGGAAGAAACGGCACCCCAGGCGCGTTGATGCAACGAGGCCGCGACTTTCCGCGCGCTTCCCGATCATATCAGGGAGAACAGGCCTCCCGGCGGCCAGCTTTGGTACTGTCCGCTGGGCATATGAGCCCCACTCGCCACGCCTGACTCGCCCGCCGACAGAGCATTCTACCGAACGTCTCTTCAGCGGGGGGCTGGCGCATGATCGATGTTTCTCTTATATCCGCGGAAGATTTTGTCCCGTTTCTCCCGGATCCATTGCCGGCTTGTCCAACGGTAGGGCAGCCGCTCCCCCTATCCGGGATTGCGGATATCACATGACGCACCCTTGGGTTGCGCGCTGAATGCAGGACTGCATTTTGGGCGCTTCCCCTTGACCGGATGCAAAAGCGCGGCCATGTGAGCGACAATTCTACGAGATTTCGTCGCGCGCAGCGGAATTCTTCTGCCGCACCACAGCTGATATGAGACCTCATGGACGTCGTCGTCGTCGAATCGCCGGCCAAAGCGAAGACAATCAACAAGTACCTCGGAAAGAACTATAAGGTCCTGGCCTCGTTCGGCCACGTCCGCGATCTGCCGGCCAAGGATGGCTCGGTGCGTCCGGACGAGGATTTTGCCATGTCCTGGGCTGTCGACACCGCCTCGAGCAAACGTCTTGCCGACATCGCCAAGGCGGTCAAGGACGCCGACGGCCTGATCCTCGCCACCGATCCGGATCGCGAGGGCGAAGCCATTTCCTGGCACGTTCTGGAAGTGCTGAAGCAGAAGCGCGCGCTGAAGGACAAGCCGGTCAGCCGCGTCGTCTTCAACGCCATCACCAAATCGTCGGTGCTGGAAGCTATGGCCAATCCGCGTCAGATCGATGCGCCGCTGGTCGACGCCTATCTCGCCCGCCGCGCGCTCGACTATCTCGTCGGCTTCACCCTGTCGCCCGTGCTGTGGCGCAAGCTGCCCGGCGCCCGTTCCGCCGGCCGCGTGCAGTCGGTGGCATTGCGGCTCGTCTGCGACCGCGAATTGGAGATCGAGCGCTTCATTCGCGAGGAATACTGGCAGATATCAGCTCTCCTCGGAACGCCGCGCAACGAAAATTTCGAGGCGCGGCTGACCGCCTTCGAGCGCAAGAAGCTGCAAAAGCTCGACATTTCGAACAAGGCGCAGGCCGACGACATCAAGACGATGCTGGAAGGCGCTGGCTTCAAGGCGCTGTCGGTCGAAGCCAAGCCGACCAAGCGCAATCCAGGTCCGCCCTTCACCACCTCGACGCTGCAGCAGGCCGCCTCCTCGCGTCTCGGCTTCTCGGCCAGCCGCACCATGCAAGTGGCGCAGCGGCTCTACGAAGGCATGGATATCGGCGGCGAGACTGCCGGCCTGATCACCTATATGCGAACCGACGGCGTGCAGATGGCGCCTGAAGCGATCTCGGCCGCCCGCGATGCCATTGCCAAGGAATTCGGCCCGAAATACCTGCCGGAAAAGTCACGCTACTACACGACCAAGGCCAAGAACGCCCAGGAAGCGCACGAAGCGATCCGCCCGACCGATTTCATGCGCACGCCGGCTTCGGTCAGGCAATATCTCGATGCCGACCAGGCCCGGCTCTACGAGATGGTGTGGAAACGCGCCATCGCCAGCCAGATGCAACCGGCCGAGATCGAGCGCACCACGGTCGAGATCGAGGCGGTCAATGGCGCCCGCACGGCCGAGCTTCGCGCCGTCGGCTCGGTCGTTCGCTTCGACGGTTTCATTGCCGCCTATACCGAGCAGAAGGACGAGGATTCGGAAGACGAGGAAAACCGCCGTCTGCCCGAGATCCGTGCCGGCGAACAGCTCGACCGCGAGGCGATCAACGCCACCCAGCACACGACCGAGCCGCCGCCGCGCTATTCGGAGGCTTCGCTGATCAAGAAGCTGGAAGAGCTCGGCATCGGCCGGCCATCGACCTATACGGCGATCCTGAAGACGCTCGAGGACCGCGACTATGTCGCCATCGACAAGCGCAAGCTTGTACCGCAGGCCAAGGGGCGGCTGTTGTCGGCCTTCCTCGAAAGCTTCTTCGAGCGCTATGTCGAATATGATTTCACCGCCTCGCTCGAGGAAAAACTGGACGAAATCTCGGACGGCAAGCTCGCCTGGAAGGATGTGCTACGCGATTTCTGGAAGGATTTTTCGGGCGCCGTCGCCGACATCAAGGAATTGCGCGTCACCGACGTGCTCGATGCATTGAACGAAGAACTGGCGCCGCTGGTGTTTCCCGCGCGGGAAGACGGTTCGAACCCCCGGATCTGCCCGAAATGCGGCACCGGCAACCTGTCGCTGAAGCTCGGCAAATTCGGCGCCTTTGTCGGCTGTTCGAATTATCCCGAATGCTCCTTCACCCGCCAGCTCGGCGACGCCGCCAACCCCAATGGCGAAAACGGCAATGGCGAGGACGGCACCAAGGTGCTTGGCAAGGACCCCTACACGGCGGAGGAAATCACCCTGCGCAGCGGTCGTTTCGGCCCCTATATCCAGCGCGGCGACGGAAAGGAAGCCAAGCGCTCCAGCCTGCCCAAGGGCTGGACGGTCGATTCGATCGACCACGAAAAGGCACTCGCCTTGCTGTCGCTGCCGCGCGACGTCGGCAAGCATCCGGAATCCGGCAAGATGATCTCGGCCGGGCTGGGGCGCTACGGCCCGTTCGTGCTGCATGACGGCACCTACGCCAATCTCGACAATATCGAGGACGTGTTCTCGATCGGTCTCAACCGCGCCGTGTCTGTGATTGCCGAGAAGCAGTTGAAGGGCCCGGGCGGCCGCAATGGCGGCACGCCCGCCGCCTTGAAGGAGCTCGGCGAGCATCCGGCTGGCGGCGGTAAGATCGTCGTGCGTGACGGCAAATACGGGCCTTACGTTAATTTCGGCAAGGTCAATGCGACGCTGCCGAAGGGCAAGGACCCGCAGTCGGTCACGATCGAGGACGCGGTGGCGCTGATTGCCGAGAAGGAAGCCAAGGGCGGCAATGGCGGCAGAAAGCCCTTCCGCAAAGCGGCCGCACCTGCCAAAAAGCCTGCGGCGGCCAAAAAACCGGCGGCCAAGAAAGTGGCCAACAAAAAGGGATAGGGCATCGTGGCGCGCAGGGTATCCGGAAGAAGTCATGGCGATCTGCGCACCGCCGACACGAGAGCCAAGGTTAGGGATAACTACCGGCCGTCCCGCGACGAGATCCTGCGCTACATCGCCGAAAATCCGGATCGCTCAGGAAAACGCGATATCGCCAAGGCGTTTGCGCTGCGCGGCGAGGACCGTATCTGGCTGAAAGACATTTTGCGCGACCTGCAGGATGAGGGCCTGCTGACCAAGGAACGCAAGCGGCTGGCCCGCGTCGGCGCCCTCGCCCATGTCGCCGTGCTCGACATCTTTGGCCGCGACGCCGACGGCGTGCTGCTGGCGCACCCAACCGAAGCCGTTGGCAACGGCGAGCCGCCCGTCATCGCGATCCGCGTGTCGCGCGGCGGCGGCGGCCCGACTCCGGGCATCGGCGACCGCGTGCTGGCCAAGACCTTTCCAACAGATGACGCGACGGGCCCCGCATACACCGGGCGGGTGATGAAGATCTTCGAGAAGCGCACCGATGCCGTTCTCGGCGTTTTTCGCGTTCTGCAGGACGGCACCTTCCGCATCGAGCCTGTCGAAAGACGCCAGCCGGAGCTGGTGGTCGACAAGGATTTCCAGAACGGCGCCAAGAACGGCGATCTGGTCGAGGTCGAGCCGGCGCGGGCCTCCCGCTATGGACTGCCCAGAGCCAAGGTGCTGGCGGTGCTCGGTTCGCTGACCAGCGAAAAGGCGGTCTCGATGATCGCCATCCACGCGCATGACATTCCGCATATTTTCCCGGCAGACGTCATTGCCGAGGCGGAGGCGGTCAAACCGGCGACGCTGGCCGGCCGCGAGGACTGGCGCGAGCTGCCGCTGGTCACCATCGATCCGGCCGACGCCAAGGACCATGACGATGCGGTGTTCGCCATATCGGATCCGGACGAAAAGAACCCCGGCGGCGTGGTGGTTACCGTAGCGATTGCCGATGTCGCCGCTTATGTGCGCTATGGCACCGCGCTCGACCGCGAGGCGCTGAAGCGCGGCAATTCGGTCTATTTCCCGGATCGCGTCGTGCCGATGCTGCCGGAGCGCATCTCCAACGACCTTTGTTCGCTGCGCGAAGGCCAGGACCGCCCGGCGCTGGCGGTCCGCATGACCTTCTCGGCCGATGGCCGCAAGCTCAGGCATTCATTCCACCGCATCATGATGAAATCGGCGGCGAAACTCGCTTATCCGCAAGCGCAAGCCGCGATCGACGGCGCGCCTGACGACAAGACCGGCCCGATCCTCGACACGGTGCTGAAGCCGCTGTGGGATGCCTACGCCGTCGTCAAGCGCGGCCGTGAGACGCGTCAGCCGCTCGAGCTTGAACTGCCTGAGCGGAAAATCTTGCTCAAGGAGGACGGCACCGTCGACCGGGTCGTCGTGCCGGAGCGGCTCGACGCACACAAGCTGATCGAAGAATTCATGATCCAGGCCAATGTCGCGGCGGCCGAGATGCTGGAGGCGAAACGGCAGGCGCTGGTCTACCGCATCCATGACGCGCCTTCGCTCGCCAAGCAGGAATCGCTGCGCGAATTCCTGCAGGCGCTTGGCCTCTCGCTGGCACGCGGGGCGCAGATGCGGCCCAACCAGTTCAACGGGATTCTGGATCGCGTCCGCGGCGCCGACCATGAGGGACTGGTCAACGAGGTGGTGCTGCGCACGCAGATGCAGGCCGAATATTCGCCCAGCAACATCGGCCATTTCGGCCTCAATCTGAAACGCTACGCGCATTTCACCTCGCCGATCCGTAGATATGCCGACCTGATCGTGCATCGCGGGCTGATTGCCGCCCTCGGCTTTGGTGCGGGCGGACTGACGCAAGATGAGGGGGAGCGGTTGGAAGAGGTTTCAGCACTGATCTCGGCCACTGAGCGCCGCGCCATGGCCGCCGAGCGCGACACGGTCGACCGGCTGATCGCCGCCTATCTGGCCGAGCGTGTCGACGATCGTTTCGATGCACGCATTTCGGGCGTCACCAAATCGGGACTATTTGTCCAATTGCCGCAGTATGGCGCAGATGGTTTCATCCCAGTGTCAAGTCTGGACGGCGATTACTATATATACGACGAAACTGCCCGATCGCTTTTCGGAGAGCGCACCGGCAAGGGCTATCAGCTTGCCGACCGCGTCGAGGTTCGCCTGATCGAGGTGGCGCCTATGGCCGGCGCGATGCGTTTCGAGATGCTGACCGACCCAAAGCCGCTGCCCGGCTCCAAACGGTCGTTTCACAAGGCCAAAGGCCGCGCCCGCGCGTCGCAATCGCGTCCAGGCTCGCGCGGCAGGAGACGATAATGCCAAGCGATTTGAACATGAACCAACAGGTTTTCGGCGGCGAACATCATTCGGACCGCATTGCCCGCCCGCTGTGGACGGCGATGAAGCGTGGCGCGCTTGGCCGCTGCCCGCATTGCGGCGAGGGAAAGCTGTTTCGCGCTTTCGTCAAGACCGTCGATAAATGCGATCATTGCGGCGAGGAACTCCATCACC
>NZ_RZSU01000119.1:0-17111 GCF_003997585.1 Mesorhizobium sp. M5C.F.Cr.IN.023.01.1.1
GGCCTTGAGGATGGCGTGCAGCAGGGGCCGCTGATCGACGAGAAGGCAGTCGAGAAGGTCGAGGAACTGATCGCCGACGCCACCGCGAAGGGCGGCAAGGTCGTCGCCGGCGGCAAGCGCCATGCGCTCGGCGGTTCGTTCTTCCAGCCGACGGTGATCGCCGACGCGACGCCGAAGATGCGCTTCATGAAGGAAGAGATTTTTGGCCCGGTCGCGCCGGTGTTCAAGTTCGAAACCGAAGAGGAAGCCGTGGCGCTTGCCAACGACACCGAATTCGGCCTCGCCTGCTATTTCTACACCGGCGATCTCGGCCGCGCCTTCCGGGTCATGGAAGGGCTGAAATACGGCATGGTCGGCGTCAACGAAGGCCTCATCACCACGCCTGAGGCGCCGTTCGGCGGCGTCAAGGAATCGGGCCTCGGCAAGGAAGGCGGACATCAGGGCATCGAGGATTATCTCGACACCAAATATGTCTGCATCGGCGGCCTCGGCCTCTGATTTGGCAGGGCCTGTTGACCGTCAACAGACCCAAGCCGGCCCGAGAGGCCAGGCGGGGATCGATCAACCAACTGGCGTTTCGGGCATGGCGATGAAGGACGGCGAGGTCTTCGGCACGACGCAAGCGGGCGAGGCCGTCCGCCGCTTCACCATCCGCGGCGGCGGCCTCACCGCCAACATCGTCGGGTTGGGCGCCATCGTCCAGGATCTGCGCCTGGCCGGGCACGATGCGCCGCTGGTGCTCGGCTATGACAGTTTCGAGGCGTACGAGACGGACACGGCCTTCTTTGGAACCGTCGTCGGACGCTATGCCAACCGCATCCGCGACGGTCGCTTCACCATCGCGGGCCAGCGCTACCAGACCGAGCGCAACTTCCTCGACAAGCACACGCTGCATGGCGGCTCGCAAGGTTTTTCGCACCGGCCATGGGAGGTTTCGCTGCATGGCAGGGATTTTGTCACGCTGACACTGCATGATCCCGACGGCACGATGGGCTTTCCCGGGGCGCTCGACGTGACCTGCACCTACAGGCTGAAAATCCCCGGCACGCTTAGCGTCGAGATGACCGCCACCTGCGAGGAGCCGACGCTATGCAACCTCACCCAGCATTCCTATTTCAACTTGGATGACGGCGGCGCCGGCGATATCCTCGACCACCGGCTGATGCTGAACGCCGGCGCCTATCTTCCGGTTGATGGCGACCTGATCCCGACCGGCGTCGTAAAGCCGGTCGATGGCACGCCGTTCGATTTCCGCCAGGCGCGGCCGCTGCGCATGGAGAGCGAGGGCAAGCAGCTCCCCTACGACCAGAATTTTTGCCTTGCCTCGACGCGTGGGCCGCTCAAGCTGGCATCATGGGCGCAAGGCGCAAATTCCGGCGTCGAGATGGAACTGTGGACCACCGAGCCCGGCGTTCAGCTCTATACCGGCCAGTATCTGGCGCCGCCGTCGCCGGGGCTCGAAGGACGTCGTTACAAGACTTTTTCGGGCTTTTGCCTGGAGCCGCAGGTCTGGCCGGACGCGCCGAACCGGCCGTATTTCCCACAGGCCACGCTATGGCCAGGCCAGATCTACCACCATGTGACGGAATACCGGTTCCGACTGCCTTAGCTCGGATCCCTGTACCGGTACCAGTTTTTCGACGATGCGGTCCCTCCTTCGTTAGATGGCTTGGCCGCCAGACACTTCGATCCGCTGGGCATTCACCCAGCGATTATCCTCGGATAACAAGCTGGCGATCATCGGCCCGATATCGTCCGGCATGCCGACGCGGCCGAGCGCGATCATATCCGCGAACACCTTGTTGAGGTCGGGCATGTCACGGACAGCGCCGCCAAGGAAATCGGTTTCAATCGCGCCCGGCGCCACCGTGTTGACCGCGATGCCGCGGGCACCAAACTCCTTCGCCATGTAAACGCTGAGCACCTCGACCGCGCCCTTCACCGCGGAGTAGGCGGCAAACCCCGGGTAGGAAATCCTGGTGAGGCCCGAGGAGAGGTTTACGATACGTCCGCCGTGCGCGATCAGCGGCAGCAGCTTTTGGGTGAGGAAGAACACGCCCTTGAAGTGGACATTGACCAGCCGGTCAAACTGCGCCTCTGTCGTCTCTGCCATCATTGCCATGTCGCCATGGCCAGCATTGTTCACCAGATGATCGAACGTCTCGCGCTGCCAGGTCTCGCGCAACGCCGCCTGCAGGCGCTCAGTGAAAGAAGCGAAGGTGGCGACGTCGCCGGTGTCAAGTTGCAGGGCGACCGCCCTGCGACCGGTTGCCTGAATCTCCGCGACAACGGCCCGAGCGTCCTCGCTCCGGCTATGATAGGTGAGGGCAACGTCACCGCCGCGGCGTGCGATGCTGAGTGCGGTGTTGCGCCCGAGCCCGCGGCTGGCGCCAGTAACGAGGGTGATCTTGGTCATGGCCTGCTCCTTTGTTTGCACCACTGCTGTGGCCACGCCGATATCGGCCCGGTGGGCAGGCTTTTGTTGCCGGAAGCTCGGCCGTTTTTGCCTAATCCTCCAAAATGCTTTGCGTGTCGGGCAGCAAAGGAATAGTTTCGGTCCATGACCGCGCTCCTCAATGCCGTGCGCCGCTATGCAGACACCAATGCCGACCCAGACGGCATGGCGCACACTCCGATACCGGGTCTCGACACGGTGCGGGCGACGGCGCCCAGCGATCTGGTCTACGACATCTCCCGACCGCTTGCCTGTCTGGTCGTCCAGGGGAGCAAGCACGTCACGATGGGTACTCAAGGCTTTGCCTTCTCAGGCGGAGATTCGCTGCTGATCACCGCGGACGTGCCGACGGTGAGCCAGATCACCCGTGCCAGCATCGCTGCCCCCTACTACTCGCTTGTTCTGGAACTCGACCCGGCGGTCATCGCGGAGCTGAGTGTGCAAATGGGCACCCAGCATATGGCCGATCACGCGCCCGTGCGGGTTGACCCGACTGACGCTGAGGTCGCCGACGCGGCCCTGCGTTTGATGCGGCTGCTAGATCGCCCGGCATCGGTCCCGGTGCTGCAGGCCCAGCTTGTGCGCGAGATGCACTATTGGTTGCTGGCCGGACGGCACGGGTCGGCGATCCGACGTCTGGGGTGGCCAGACGGTCACGTGCAGCGAGTGGCGCGCGCGGTCGCAGTGCTTCGGGCAGAGTTCGCGCGGCCTTTAACGGTCGAGCGCCTGGCGGCTGTGGCCGGGATGAGTACGTCGTCATTCCACCAGCACTTTCGCGCAGTAACCTCGCTCTCTCCCCTGCAATTCCGGAAACAGTTGCGCCTGATTGAGGCGAGGCGGCTGATGCTGTCGGAGGGAAAGACTGCGAGCAGCGCGGCGTTCGCGGTCGGCTACGAAAGCGTGTCGCAGTTCACCCGGGAATACGGTCGTCTGTTCGGCCGGACGCCTGTTCGGGATGCCAAAGCAGCGAGAGGCAGAACCTTAGCCGCCGCTTGAGGCGCCGATACCCTGGAGGCGCAAACCAGCCAAGAAAGCGCGAGCGGATGAGCACGGTTGCGCAGCGCCATGCGGTTCGAGCGCAGAGGGGATCACCCGCTTCGAGCGCCCGCGCCGCGGCTGTAATCGGCGACTCCATCGGAATAGCGCCACACTTGTTACTCCCACAGTTCACTTTCCGGTGCCAAACTACCTCATGACCAACAACGAGTGATTAGCAGCGAATGGAACCGCGCTTCGGCGATGAGGCGCGGGAATTCGCCCAAATCAGGAGGTAAGCATGACTTCATCAGCCGCCGAGAGCGGACGGAAAAGCGGACAGCCTGCCATGCGCACACCACCGGTGGTGTCGCCTGAGGCGTGGGAGTCGGCCCGCGAGCAGTTGCTCGTGAAGGAAAAGGCCCAGACCCGCGCCCGTGACGCACTGGCCGCCGAGCGGCGGCGGATGCCGTGGATGGCGGTGGAGAAGACGTATGCGTTCGAGGGGCCTGACGGAAAGGTCAGCCTGCTCGACCTGTTCGACGGCCGGCGTCAGCTGATCGTCTACCGCGCCTTCTTCGAGCCGGGGGTGTTCGGCTGGCCCGACCATGCCTGCCGCGGCTGCTCTCTGGTGGCCGACCAGGTCGCCCACGTCGCCCACCTGAATGCCCGTGACACCACGCTCGTCTTCGTCTCGCGGGCGCCGCAGGCGGACATCGCGCGGCTGAAGGCGCGGATGGGCTGGGAGATGCCGTGGTTCACCATCACAGACAGCTTCGACACCGACTTCGGCG
Source organism: Mesorhizobium sp. M5C.F.Cr.IN.023.01.1.1 (assembly GCF_003997585.1). Lineage (NCBI taxonomy): Bacteria > Pseudomonadati > Pseudomonadota > Alphaproteobacteria > Hyphomicrobiales > Phyllobacteriaceae > Mesorhizobium > Mesorhizobium sp. M5C.F.Cr.IN.023.01.1.1. The sequence goes on from NZ_RZSU01000119.1 coordinate 4,225, forward strand.
TGGACGAATGGCACGGCCACAACGTGTTCATCCGCGAGGGCGAACGCGTGTTCCGCACCTACTTCATCGACAACCGAGGTGACGAGCAGATGGGCGGCACCTGGAACTACCTCGACATCACCCCGCTGGGCCGGCAGGAGGTCTGGGAGGATTCGCCCGAGGGCTATCCTCAGACCCCGGCCTACAAATGGTGGAACTGGCACGACAGCTACGCCGCGGATCCAGCAGCCGACAAGAAGTGGGCCGAGGTGTCGGACGCCGGCGAGAAGGCGTTCCGGGAGGCGAACACGAAGCCATGAGCCACGTCTGGTCCGGTGGGTTCGACAGGCGGCGACGGTCGGTCGGCTAAGACAAAGCCGCTCGACTATTGATGAGGGAAGCGGCGACGGCTTGCAGGAGCGCAGGTCGCTCCGCCGCCATTCATGCGGACCTGACCACCGAAAATGGGCGTTTGTAGGTGACCGGTCTCGTCCGGAAACTAGCGGCGGGAGCAGGACGGCCGACGTGAAACCCTTGGATTTTATCTATGTCAAATTCGCGTACGAGGGCCATCTGCTCGTCGGTTTCGACCCCTTCGAGCAGGATTTTATGACCGCGATTTCGGACCAGGGCAATAATGTCTTGCAGCATCGCCTTGCCCCTCGGGGTGCCGCAGTCGTGTAGAAACGAGCGGTCGATCTTCACCGTATCGAAATCGATCAGACGAAGCCATGAGAGACCGGCGAAGCCCGTCCCGAAGTCATCGAGCCATATCCTGATCCCTAGCAGTTTCAGGTCGCTGATGCAGCGGAGAACGTCGGAGTGCATCTCCATCTCCAGCCCTTCGGTGATTTCGAGGGCCAGTCTGCTGCCGGCTACGCCAGTCTCGCTCAAAATGGCCGCAACAGAGGTTGCGAAGCCGGGCGTCTTGAGCTGAATCGGAGAAACGTTGACGCTGACGACACGGACGTGATCGTCCGCCAAAAGCTCAGTGCACACTGTCCTTATTGCCCAGCGCCCAAGCGCCAGGACCGCGCCAGTTCGTTCCGCGACGGGAATGAACAGGCTCGGTGGAACCGATGTACCGTCCAGCATTTTGAGGCGCATCAGAGCCTCGACGGCTTCAACTCGGCCGGATGTGACATTCTGGATAGGCTGATAGACGAGTGAAACGAGATCCTGGCCGATCGCGATCTTCAGCAAAGCCGCAATATTCTCGCTCTCGTCGCTGCTCTGGGGATCGTTTGGATCGAACAGCCAGGTACAATTTCGACCGCCTGCTTTTGCCAGATAGAGTGCGCGATCGGCCTCATGGATGATTTTTTCCAGCTTGGCGCCAATCTGCGGCCTGGTGAATGCAGCGCCAACGCTCACCGTCACAACCGAGATACCGTCTCTGCGCTGCTCATGGGGAAGCGCGAGGTTCTCCACCGTGCTTCGAATGGCTTCGGCAATATCTGCGACCTGTTCTCTTTTCTCCATGCGAGCCAGGACAATGAATTCCTCACCGCCGTAGCGGCCGATTGAGCCATTGTGCTGCTTAATCATTTCGGCAAGGGCATTGGCGACGAGAATCAGGCAGCGGTCGCCTTCTTGATGTCCGTAATAGTCATTGAACCTTTTGAAGAAGTCCACGTCGATGAGGATCGCCACAAAACTGCTGCCAGACCTTTGCCAGTCGCTCCAGTAGTCCCTCAGCTTCTCGTCAATCGCCCGCCGATTCTCCAGACCCGTAAGCGGATCGGTTCTCGACAGATTCAGCAGCGCCTGTCCGCGCTCGGTGGCTTCCTTGTGCTGGATTTTGGCTTCGAGGGCATTCAGGAAGACGTTGTAGCGCTCCTCGTTCAGCTTCCAATTAACGTAAGACGTAAATGTGAAGCATGAAATGTAAAAAGTTCCAAATACCATCTTGTACATTAATGTGGAAGGTACAAAGTAGTTTACGGCATACAGTATTACTAAAATTATTGCAGACGTTACAATAGACAGGCTGAACTTAAACGTGAAGAAGAGATTGGCGCTCATCATGAAGATGGTGCCGAACACCATGTAATAAGCGACGCTTTCCTTGTCTGCACCCATGACCGCTGGGCCCAGCCAGCCAACATAGCCAAAGATGATGGCTCCGGCGCAAGTGACGTCAATCCATTCCGTTCCGACGCCCCGGCGAAGTTGTGCCTCCAAGATCAGGAGTGCAGTCACTCCGACCGCGAAGCGTGCCATGATCGTATAGAGTGCCACATCCGGAATCAGCAGCAGATCAGTTGCCGAAAACAAGAGATAGATGACAACGGCGATCCAAAGCCCTGGCCTGGCGTCCATTCTTCGCTTCGCTTGGCCTTCCTCTCGGTAGAGGTTGCGGAGCTCGTCGGACCGCGGCTCGTAGCGCGGTTCGAACGGTTCCGCATGGGCTATATCGGCCAATGCGGATGACGCGCATTCGTTCGTCACCACAAACCCCATCTGAACGGGACTTTGTATTCCGAACTCATTTCTAGCTTCTGCCCCCAATGCCGGCCGACTCCTCAGGCGCGACAGCGATTGCGGCGCCTCGCAAACAATATGCGTCGCGCAAATAGGTTTTCGTTAACTCGTATCCGGAATCCCACCCGCAAGGCGTCCAAAGAACCAGCATGGTTGGCGGGAAATTAACGACACCGCTAAAATGCCGGGGATGTGGCTTGGCAAAGGTAAAATTTTACGCGATATCTAACTAATATCTAGCTAATTATAACTATGGGGTTATGTGGTGGCAACCATCCTTGATGGCAAAAGTCTGATTACTGCCGAGATGATCGCCGCCAGTCTCCCTCGAGGAAAGCTCGAGCCTCATAGCGAAGCGTTCGAAACTGCTCGCGTAGAGCTTGCGCTCATTCTCCACACGACACACCAGCAAATCGAGCAACGAAAGGATCCCGCGGAGATCATTCGTCGTCTGATGTCGTACCTCGAAGCAACCCGTTCCAAGGTTCATCCAGACGTTTGGCAAGCATTGATACCGGTGGTGCAGAACCACCCGATCCTGGAGTACTTTCTTGAGGATCCGCTCACGCGGTGGTCCCATGACAAGCCCAGAGGTTATTCTGGCGACGCGCAGTTGCTCGACTACATCTATTGCGATCCGCACGTGGCCGAGAGCGTGGCAAACGCCTCTGAAATCGGGAAGGCGCTCTATAGCCATACCAAGGATGTACCGTCATGCGTCGCGGCCCGGGAACGACGCGATCTTTTAACCCGATATGTCGATGAGATTGCGACCAAGAATGGACCGGAGGCCGAGGTCCTGGCGATTGCGGCCGGCCATTTAAGGGAGGCCAATCGCTCGACCGCCTTACAGGAGGGCCGTCTCAAGCGCTGGGTTGCGCTCGATCAGGATCCTCAGAGCGTTGGATTGATCACGCGCGACTTCCAGGGCACCGCGGTAGAGGCCATCGACGGTTCGGTACGAACCGTGCTCACGCGGGGCCACAAGCTTGGCAAGTTCGACCTCATCTACGCCTCTGGCCTTTACGACTACCTTGCGCACAACGTCGCCGTGAAGCTTACGAAAACCTGCCTGCAGATGTTGAAGCCGAACGGGACATTCCTGTTCGCGAACTACGCAGAGGGCAACCCTGACGCCGGCTACCGGGAGACGTTCATGAACTGGATGTTGCTGCTGCGGTCGGAGGCCGATATGTGGAACATCATCAATGCCAGCGTCGACCGCAACACCGTCGAGGCGCAGGTGTTCTTTGGCGAGAACCGCAACGTCCTGTACGGCGTCATCGAAAAGCGAGGATAGCGACCGCCTTGGGCTGCAAACTTGCTGGCCGTTGGCGGCGGCCAGTCTGATTGCGGTTTGACCCTAGAGCAAAGCGTGTCGCGCTTGACCGGCCTCATGCGATACGCTTTACTTTTAGGTTGCTGTTATGCATGTCCTAATCGCAAAACCGCTGCGCACTTTTGCGCGACATGCATTAATCTTCGTACGCTGCCCTTAACGTCTCGAATGGCGCCAGCGCGCCGCGCACCTGCACGACGGCGGCGGCGACGCGATGCGCGCGCAGCACGGCCTCAGTCGGAGCGTGCCCGGCGAGCCGGGCGGCGAGATAGGCGCCATTGAAGGAATCGCCAGCGCCGGTCGTATCGACGGGGGCGGCAACATGCACGGCCGGAACGGGTTGCGGGGATCCGTTTGCGGCGATCAGCGCCGGCTCCTCGCCGTTTTTGACGACGACTTCGCCGACCAGCTTTCCCAGCCGTTCGGCGGTTGCTTGCGGCGCCGCGTCGCCGAACAGCATCTGCTCGTCGGGAAAGGTCGGCAGCGCTAGGTCGGTGACTGCGAGCGCATCGAGGATCGCGGCCTGCGCTTCCTCGCGCTGGCGCCACAACCGCGGCCGGTAGTTGGGATCGAAGGCGACAAGCGAGCCGGCGGCGCGTGCCTTGGCCACCGCTGCCAGCAATGTCTTGCGCGCGGCGCCATCCAGAATTGCCAAAGTGATTCCGGAAAAGTAAACAAGCGCCTGATTTTCAAGGCTTTTCGCCAAAGCAGCCGGGTCGGAGGCAAGCTGCCTTGCAGCCGCATCGCCGCGCCAGTAGGTGAAGGAGCGTTCGGCTCCGGTCAGCGTGATCGCATAGAGGCCGGGCCGGGCGCCTGATATGATCGGGCTGGCGCCGACGCCAATGCCGTTTTGCGCAAAGAAACCGATCTGGTCGCGCGAGAACGGGTCGTCGCCGAAGGCCGACACATAGGTCGCCGGCCGATCGCCGCTCAGCGCATGCAGCGCCCACAGCGTATTGAACGTGTCGCCGGCAAAACCCATGCGCCAGTTCGGCCCCGCCTGGCCTGAAAGTTCGAGCATGCATTCACCGATCGAGGCGATGCCGTTTCCTGTCATGAATCTCTCTCCTGGTGCATGTCGCCCAAACCTTGCGCAGCGGTTTTGGGATAACGACATGCACAAAACCAAGACCCGGTGCTGTAGCTTTTTGCGAGCGGCAGCGCCATGCTTGGCCATGGCGGATTTTTGCGCCAACGGCGTTTTCTCACGCGGAAGGCGGGACGCAATCTGCCCAGCGAGACGTTATCTCCGGAAGAGGAAACGGTTTGGCATCGTTATGGCGTTATGTTCTGGCAGGTCTTGGTCTGGCTGCCTTGCTGGCCGGCATTCTCGCTGCCGTCTATCTGACCGCGCCGCAAGCGCCTCGGCTTGCGAGCTCCGAAGTCGCCCGCTCGAAGAAGACGACGAACGGGCTGTTTGTGGCCAGTTTCGAGCCGGAGCGGGGTGTCATCAGGCAAGGCGAGCTGCAATCCTGGCTGCTGACCCTGAAGACAGGTGCGGGAACCCCGGTGGAGGGCGCTGCGATCACGATTTCCGGGGGCATGCCGCGGCACAGGCATGGTCTGCCGACCAGCCCGCAGGCGACCGACTATCTGGGCGACGGCTGCTATCGCATCGATGGGGTGAAATTCACGATGAGCGGATTGTGGCAATTGCATTTCGCCATATCCGCGGCGGCCGGATCCGATACGGTGGTCTTCAATGTGTTGCTCTGAGCGCTGGAGCAAGATGAACCGCTTTTCGCGTCTTTTCGCGCTGCTGGCGATGGGCGTGCTTGCCGGCTGCGGCAAGCCGGAGTTTTCCGATGCCGAAAAGAAGACCATCGCCTCACTCGCGCTGTCGGCGCTACCGCCGCCGAAAACCGACACCACCAACCGCTTCGCCGACGTGCCGGCCGCCGCCGCCCTCGGCGCGACGCTGTTTTTCGACGTCGGGATGAGCGGCGACGGCAAGGTTTCCTGCTCGACCTGCCACAAGATCGACCGGCAATTCCAGGACGATCTGCCGCAAGCGGTCGGCGTCGGCCGCACCAACCGGCGCACCATGCCGCTGGCCGGCGTCGCGCATGATCCGTTCTTCTTCTGGGACGGGCGGCGCGACAGCCTTTGGGCGCAGGCGCTGGCGCCGCTGGAGAATCCGCTGGAGCAGGGCGGCAATCGCGCCGCCTACGCGCATTATATCAAGGCGCGATTCGGCGAGCGCTATGAGCGCATCTTCGGGCCGCTGCCCGACCTTTCGACTGTGCCGGCCAATGCCAGCCCGCTCGGCAGCGATGCCGAGAAGGCGGCGTGGAGCACGATGACCGAAGCGCAGGCCGAGGGCGTCAATCGCGTCTTCGCCAATATCGGCAAGGCGATCGCCGCCTTCGAGCGGTCGATCGCGCCGCCGCAGACGCGCTTCGACCGGTTCGCTGCCGCCCTGGCTACCGGTATACAGTTGCCGCAAGGCGACGATGCTTTTTCGCCCGAGGAAATCCTCGGGATAAAACTGTTTATCGGCAAGGCCAATTGCGTGACGTGCCACACCGGGCCGCGTTTCACCGACGGCAGCTTTCACAACACCGGCGTGCCGCCGGTTGCAAATCTGCCTGCGGATCGCGGCCGCATGGATGCGGTGGCGCAGGTCGAGGCCGATCCGTTCAACTGTTTCGGCGCGTTTCGCGATGGCGCCGCCAGCGCCTGCGGCGAGCTTCGCTTCATGGCCAAGGCCGGGCCGGAACTGATCCGCGCCTACAAGACGCCGTCGCTGCGCGGCGCTGCCACCCGGCCGCCCTACATGCATGCCGGGCAGTTCTCGTCGCTTGACGAAGTGGTGGCGCATTATTCGACGGCGCCGGCGAGTGTCGAGGGCATATCCGAAATCCATCCGCTGCAGCTTTCGGACCGCGAGCGCGCCGCGCTGGTGGCGTTTTTGAAGACATTGGCGGAGTGAGGCCGGGTTTGTTTGCGACATGTCTCTATTAGAAGACGTTGCGAAGCGAGATCGTGAGGACGCGGCCAAGGTTTTGGAGGAGAAATTTGCGACAATTACGCTTAGTGGCAAATCGCAAACGTCGAGATTAGCCGAAACACCCCCTCCCTTCGTCATCCCAGGGCGGAGCAAGGAGCGAAGCTACGCGGCGCAGACCCTGGGATCCAGGCCATTCCTCGCGGCAGTGCTCCGGCGGACCAGAACCGAACGCTACCACCCCGTTCCGCGAAAGAGCTCGAACCAATCCGGATTGGTCTTCTCGATCAGATCGATCTTCCATGGGCGCGGCCAGCGCTTCAGCGACTTCTCGCGCTGGATGGCGTCACGAATGTCGAAATGTTCTTCGTACCAGACCAGGCGCCGCACGCCGTAGCGGCTGGTGAAGCGCGAGCCTTCGCCGGATTTGTGCTCCGGCATGCGGCGGCCGAGATCGTCGGTGACGCCGATGTAGATCGTGCCACGCTTCTGGCTCGCGGTCATGTAGGCATAGCCGGTCATGGTTGAAGGGTAGCTGGCACCGTTGCGGATACAAGCGCCATTCTTGGCCGCTGCATTCTTCGGCTGATGTCACGGCATGGATCCCAGGGTCTGCGCGACGTCGCTTCGCTCCTGCTCCGCCCTGGGATGACGAACACGTGGGGATTTGGCTATCGCAGAGGTTGGGATCGGCAGCTGGAGGTCGGTCTCTACGCAGAGGCACTACCGATCCTTGACCGTCTCCATCGCTACGAAGGTCGAGGTCTGGGCGACGTGGGGCAGGGCGGAGATGCGCTCGCCGAGCACGCGGCGATAGGCGGCGATGTCGGTGGTGCGGACTTTCAGGAGGTAATCGAAGCTCGACGCCATCATGTGGCATTGCTCGATCTCCGGCACCGCCTGCACGGCGCGGTTGAAGGCGTCGAGCGCGGCCGAGCGGGTGTCGGACAATTTCACCTGGACGAAGGCGACATGGCCTTCGCCCATGCACTCACGATCGATGATCGCCTGGTAGCCGCGGATGATGCCGTCCTTCTCCAGCCGCTTGACCCGCGCCTGCACGGGCGTCTTCGACAGGCCGACCTTGGCCGCGAGTTCCGACATGGAAAGCCGGCCATTGCTGCCCAGCGCCGACAGGATGTTCCTGTCGATGCGGTCCAATTGGTCTTCTGTCATCGAATTTGTGGTCAAATTGGAGAAAATCAGGCCACACGATAATCCAATCGGCCTCTCTTGTCGATTTCTTTGGACCGATGGAAACCAAGCTTTGTGTTAGCTTGCGCCATTCGGTCCGGTGACCGCCGGACCGCGCCCTGATGCTTGCTCTATAGGACCGTCATGCCAGCGCTCGATGCCATCCGCCAGCAGATCCGTGCCAATTACTTGCCCGATGAAGACGAGGCCGTGAAGCGGCTGGCCGAGGCGACAGGGCTTTCGACGAAAGAGCGCAAGGCAATCTCGGCCCGCGCCGCCGACCTGGTGCGGGCGGTGCGCGGCTCGTCCGATCCGCGGCTGATGGAAGTCTTTCTGTCCGCTTACGGCCTTTCCACCAAGGAGGGCGTCGCGCTGATGTGCCTGGCCGAAGCGCTGCTGCGGGTGCCCGACACCGAAACGATGGACGACCTCATCGCCGACAAGATCGCGCCGCACGACTGGTCAGCGCATTCAGGCGGCTCGAGCTCTATCTTCGTCAATGCGTCGACCTGGGCGCTGATGCTGACCGGCCGGGTGCTCGACGAGGGCGAGGGCGGCATCGAAGGCACGCTGCGCGCCATGGTGCGCCGGCTGGGCGAGCCGGTCATCCGCAAGGCGGTCGCCGCCGCCATGCGCGAAATGGGCGAGCAGTTCGTGCTCGGCCGCACGATTGCCGAGGCCGTCAAGCGTGGCCGGCCGATGACCCAGAAGGGCTATCTCTATTCCTTCGATATGCTGGGCGAAGCGGCTCGCACCGAGGCGGACGCGTTGCGCTATCTCAAGGCCTATGCCGACGCCATCTCCTCGCTCGATGCCGGCGCCAATGGTCCCGACATCCGCCAGAACCACGGCATCTCGGTCAAGCTCTCGGCGCTGCACCCGCGCTATGAAGTGACGCAAAAGGAAAAGATGCTGCCTGTGATGGCCGAGCGGCTTTTGTCGCTGGCGCTGGCGGCGCGCCATTCGCGCATGGGCCTCAACATCGACGCCGAGGAGGCCGACCGCCTCGACCTGTCGCTCGAAATCATCGAGCGGGTGCTGGCCGAGCCGGAGCTTGCCGGCTGGAACGGTTTTGGCGTCGTCGTCCAGGCCTATGGTCCGCGCGCCGCCTTCGTCATCGATTGGCTCTATGCGCTGGCGAAGAAGTACGACCGCACCATCATGGTGCGGCTGGTCAAGGGCGCCTATTGGGACACCGAGATCAAGCGGGCGCAGACGCTCGGGCTCGACGGATATCCGGTCTTCACCCGCAAGGCCAACACCGACGTGTCCTACCTAGCCTGCGCGAAAAAGCTGCTGTCGACGACCGACCGCATCTATCCGCAATTCGCCACCCACAACGCCCATACTGTCGCCGCCATCCTGTCGATGGCTGGGGATCGTGACTCATTCGAGTTCCAGCGCCTGCACGGCATGGGCGAGGCGCTGCATGAGACGGTGCGGCGGGCCGAGGGGACGCGCTGCCGCATCTATGCGCCGGTCGGCGCGCATTCCGACCTGCTTGCCTATCTGGTCCGCCGGCTGCTCGAAAACGGCGCAAACTCCTCCTTCGTCCACCAGCTCACCGACGAGGAGGTCGAGCCGGAGGATATCGCTCGCGATCCACTCGAAACCGTCGAGAAACAGGGTCCGGCCGCCAATCCCGCGATCCCCAGACCGTCGGCGATCTTCGGTGCTGGCCGCCGCAATTCGAAGGGGTTCGACATTACCGATCCGGTGACGCTGGCCGCGATCGACAAGGCGAAGGCCGAGTTTGCCGGGCCGGACCGCTGGCATGCCAAGCCGATCACCCGCGCCGCCGGCTACGGCAAGCAGCGTCCGGTGGTCAATCCGGCAAAGCCGGACGAAGTGGTCGGCACTGTCAGCGAGGCCACCGCCAAGCAGGTCGCGACCGCCGTGCGCATCGCGGTGGAGGCGCAGCCGGCATGGTCGAGGCGCGCCGTCGCCGAGCGCGCCGCCATCCTCAACCGCGCCGCCGACCTCTATGAGGCCAATGCCGTCGAATTCTTCGCGCTCGCCGCCCGCGAGGCCGGCAAATCACTGGCCGACGGCGTCGCCGAAGTGCGCGAGGCGGTCGATTTCCTGCGCTATTACGCAACCGAGGCGGCCAATGCCGAACCTGGAACCGAGGCGCGCGGCGTGATCGCGTGTATCTCGCCATGGAATTTTCCGCTCGCCATCTTCACCGGCCAGATTGCGGCAGCTCTCGTTACCGGCAATTCGGTCATCGCCAAGCCGGCCGAGCAGACGCCGCTGATCGCCTTTCGCGCCGTCGAATTGCTGCGCGAAGCCGGCGTGCCGGAAGACGTCATCCAGCTTCTGCCCGGCGATGGCCCCTCGGTCGGCGGCCCACTGACATCAGATCCGCGCATTGCCGGCGTCTGCTTCACCGGCTCGACCGAGGTCGCCAAGCTGATCGAAAAGCAGTTGGCCGAGACCGCCGCGCCCGACGCGATGCTGATCGCCGAGACTGGCGGGTTGAATGCCATGATCGTTGATTCCACCGCGCTTCCCGAACAAGCAGTACGCGACATCCTTGCCTCTGCCTTCCAGAGTGCCGGCCAGCGCTGCTCGGCGCTGCGCGTGCTCTATGTGCAGAAGGACGTTGAGAAGAAGATGCTGGAGATGCTGAAGGGCGCGATGGAAGCGCTCAGCCTCGGCGATCCCTGGCGGATTTCGACCGATGTCGGCCCGGTCATCGACGAGGAGGCACAAAAATCGATCCGCGACTATTGCACTGACATGGGCCTGCAGGGCCGGCTGATCGCCAAGCTCCAAGCGCCGAAGGATGGCCGCTTCGTCGCGCCGCATGTCTTTCGGGTCAAGGGCATCGAGGACATCGAGCGCGAGGTGTTCGGACCGGTGCTGCACGTCGCCACTTTCGACGCCGACGATATCGACGGGGTCATCGCCGCGATCAACCGCAAGGGTTATGGCCTGACCTTCGGCCTGCATACCCGCATCGAAGACCGCGCCCAGCATTTCGTCGACGGCATCCATGCCGGCAACATCTATGTCAACCGCAACCAGATCGGCGCCGTGGTCGGCTCGCAGCCGTTCGGCGGCGAAGGGCTTTCCGGCACCGGGCCGAAGGCCGGCGGACCGCACTATCTCAGGCGGTTCCGCAAGGGGCCGGAGGCGGGCACGCCTATTCTTGACGGCCGCAAGGTGACGGCGACCGAACTTGCCGACAATCTGCCAGACCCGACGCTGGGCGGCTGGTCGACGCGGGCGGACCGCATTGCGGTGCTGAGGAAACATTTGCGCGGCAAAGGTGCGGCGGCCATCGGTGCCGCCGCCGCCATCGATTTCGGCCAGGTCGATTTGCCCGGCCCGACCGGCGAGGCCAACACGCTGTCGCTGTCGCCGCGCGGCCGCGTGCTCTGCCTCGGACCGGATGCCGACACGCTGCTTGCCCAGACCATCCAGGCGCTGGCGGCCGGCAATGCGGTGCTGGCCGTCGCGCCCGATGCGCCGGCGGCACTGTCGTCACTGACCGGCAAGGGCCTGCCGCTGGCGGCCATCGACGGCCGGCCCGACCCGGTCGAGGCACGCGCGCTGCGTGTTGACCTCGTCGCCTTTTCCGGCACGCCCGAGGCCGCGCGCATCGTGCGCAAGGTGATCGCCGACCGCGCCGGCCCGATCGTGCCGCTGGTCAGCGAAGTGCTCAACCCGGCGGCCTATGCGCATGAGCGCGCCGTCTGCGTCGACACTACGGCTGCTGGTGGCAATGCCAGCCTGCTGGCTGCGGCGTAAGGCTCAGCCCGGCTTCGTCGTGCTGAAAAAAATACGTTTGGGTCTGGATAAAGGCGCGCCGCAAATCCGAGGTTGTGACGGGCATCGCCGGCGGAAGCTTCACACTTCTTCAGGCGCGCAGCCGAATTTCAGAAATCGTGCGGCGCCTTGATATCTGGCGGGGGCAGCACGGGAATCCTGCGCGGCGGGTCGGCTGCGGGTGAGGCCATGTCATGCGCCTTCGACGACCGAAAAGCCCTCGAACTGCGGATGACCGAGATAGTGAACCTTGCTGGAGCCGGCGTTGCGGTGCGCCGCGCGAAAGTTCTCGGATTTGGTCCAGGCAACAAAATCATCATGGCTTGCCCACACGGTGTGCGAGGCGAACAGCGTGTAGCCTTCGGCCTCGTTGACCGGACCGCGCAACAGATGAAATTGTTTGAACCCTTTCATCTCCGAAAGGCTCGAATCACGGTTTTTCCAGACGTCCTCAAAGGCGTCCTCAGAGCCGTTTTGTACCTTGAAGCGGTTCATGGCGATGTACATTGGCGGTTCCTTTCGGGATTGCGGATTATGATGCTTGATGGATTGTCCGAAACGATGAGGGGCAGTCTGTCAAAATGGACCGATCCGCGCTTTAAATACCCAACTTGACTTGCCAGTTTCGGTTGGAATGGGAGGGAACGGTGCTTGCTGGCGCACCAGTGTCAAAGCGAATTGATCAAGCTCCGCAGAACCTGAGCTTTCCGCAAGCTGTATGTCGCCGATGCTGCCGTCTGCCATGACAACGAAAACGACCCTGGCATTGTTGCGAGCCCTCGCTTGTGTCGATTTCGAAACACGACGGTTGGCGCGGGCAAGCTTCTTCTGAACTTCACCGCTGTAGCGGGATTCCATCGCATTGCCTGCCGCTGCCTGCTTCTTGCCCGTGCTGGAAATCACCGCGTCGCGTTTCTCGCCATCCGCCGCGCCGCGGGCATCGTTCGTTTCGCCCGCTCCGCCAAGACCTGCTGTCGCGCTTGGCCTTGCGGTCGGGATCGGCGGTTGTACGACATCGGTAGGAGGCGCCTCGGTGCTTTCGGCCGGAGCAGCCGGCTCTGCCGGCGTTTCAACCTTCGGAGCCACACTCTGTTCGTCCAGCCCTGGGGCGTCGGCTGTAAGTATGTCTGGGGTGGTGGGTTTTTTGGCAACCTGCGGCAAGGGCGCGTG
>NZ_RZSU01000011.1:0-93043 GCF_003997585.1 Mesorhizobium sp. M5C.F.Cr.IN.023.01.1.1
CCATTATGTCCGCTTCACCGCCGACACGCTGGCCCTGGTCAAGGCGCGCAACCCGGGCGTCGACTTCGTCTGGATCATGGGCGCCGATTCGCTTCGCGATTTCCATCGCTGGCAGCGCTGGCGCCAGATCGTGATGACGTTTCCGATCGCGGTGATCGATCGCCCTGGCGCGACGCTGTCGTTCCTGTCGTCGGTTGTCGCCAAGACCTTCGATTACGCGCGTGTCGACGAAGGCGACGCGCCGCGGCTGGCCCGGATGAAGGCGCCGGCCTGGACCTTCATCCACGGCCCGCGCTCGTCGCTGTCGTCGACCGCGATCCGCAAGATGGCTAAGGAATAGGCGTCACCTTCTCCCACAGGGGAGAAGGGAAAACCGCTGATGTCGCATTTACGGCTGCTTTTCCCCGATCCCTCGGCGATCCTGCGGGCATGACGATTCTAGAGCGAAGCCAGACCCGACGCGATCCGGCGCGGGGCAGCCCGCCGGCCCCGGCGATCGCTATTGCCAGCATCGTCGTGTCGATGGCGCTGGTTGCGGTCGGCAACGGACTGATGTTCGCCTATATCCCGGTCCGGCTCGGTGCCGAGGGCTTCGATCCGACCTGGGCCGGGCTGATCGTCACCGGCCTTTCGGCCGGCGGCCTGGCAGGCTGCATCCTGACCGGTCCGCTGGTGCGGCGCGTCGGCCATGCTCGCGCGTTCATGGTGCTGTCGGCGTTGATCGTGTTGTCGAACGCCGCCGTCGGGGCCGGGCCGCACCCGCTGTCGTGGATCGCGGCACGCTCGCTCTATGGCTTTGCCATATGCGGCCTGTTCATCGTCGCGCAAAGCTGGCTGAACGACGTCGTCGCCAACGCGATACGCGGCAGGGTCATGGCCTTCTTCTACGTCGCCTATGTCGCCGGGCTCGGCGTCGGTTATTCTACACTGGCGCTGATCGATATAAGGGCTGCGGACGCGCCCTTGATCGGCATCGTCTTCACCGCGCTGTCGATCCTCCCCGTTGGGCTGACGCGGCTCGCCCAGCCACCGCCGCCGCAGGCGGCGTCGGTCGCGCTTGGCCGGGCCTGGCGGATTTCGCCGGTGGGCGTCGCCGGCATGCTTGCCGTCGGCGGCCTGTCGATGACGATTTCGGGCTTCGCGCCGATCCATGCCACGGCCAAGGGCTACAGCCAGGCAAATGTGGCACTGCTTTTGTCGGCGATGCCTGTCGGCACATTGATCCTGCAGATCCCGCTCGGATGGATTTCCGACCGCACCGACCGGCGATTTGTGCTGGTCGCCGCTTCGGCGCTAGCCATGGTGGCGGGCCTGTTCGCCCTCGGCTTCGATGGTGGTGCGCTGGCGGCGCTGGTCGTGATCTATGTGGTCTGGGCCGGCGCGTCGGAATCAATCTATTCGCTGGCCAGCGCACATGCCGCCGACCGCGCCGGCAAGGACGACATGGTGGCGCTGTCCAGTTCACTGCTGTTTGCGTGGTCGCTGTCCGGCTTCATCGTGCCCGGCATCGTGACCGGGCTTGCCGCTGTCTATGGGACGCAGGCTTTCATCTATGTGGCCATCGTCATTGCCACTGGTTTTTGCCTGTTCGTGCTGTGGCGTGTGGTGGCGATGTCACCTGTCCCCGCCGCCGAAACCGGCAATTTCGCGCCGATGACGGCGCAGGCACCGCTGCCGGTAGACCTCGCTTTCCCATCCGAAGAACAGCGTCGCGCGGACAAGTAGACCTGGAGCAATTCCAGGAAAAGTGTGAACGGTTTTCCGTCCGGAATTGCGCAAAAACAAAGAGATAGAACGGTTCGGCGTTTCCGTGAAACGATGAACCGCTCTACGCCGGCAATTGATCATATCACTGTCTGGTGGCGGCTTCCTGCCGTGGCGCTTCCGGTGGCGGCGCGGGTATAGAAACGCCTTCGCTGTCGAAAGCCTGCTTGGCGCGTTTGGTGAGATCGATCTGGGTGGCGAAGAAATCCGCAGCCGAAGTCCAGTAGCGCAAGGTGATGGCGACGTTGCTGTCGCCGACGGTCGCTACAAAGGCAATCGGCGCCGGCTCCCGCCTGACGCGTCGGTCGGCGGCGGCGACGCCGAGCATGGTCTTTTGAGCGAAATCGATGTCGTTCCAGGAGCCGATGGTCAGCGTGATGTCGCTACGTCGGGCACCGTTGCGTGTATAGTTGCGGACAGGCTGGTTCCACAGCGTCGAATTGGGGGCGAGGATGTAGACGCCGTCGACGGTTCTCAACGTGGTGGCGAACAAGCCGATTTCCTCGATGGTCCCGGCGATGGCGCCGACCTCGACATATTCTCCGATGCGGAATGGGCGCAACGCCAGCAGCATGATGCCGGCGGCAATGTTCTGCAGCGTGCCCTGCAGCGCCAGGCCGATGGCCAGGCCGATGGCACCAATGGCGGCAATGATCGAGGTCGTCTGGACGCCGAACTGGCCGAGCACCATGACGACGACGAGGATCAGTATGGCGTAACGGACGATCCTCGAGAAGAAGTGGCGCAGCGTCGTGTCGAAGCCATGGATATGGCCGAGTCCGGCATAGATCGAGCGCTGGGCAAGGCCGGCGACGGTATAGCCGAGGATCAGCAGGATGACGGCGCCGATGGCCGAGAAGGAGTACGAGACGACCAGCGCGCTGAGCTGCGCAAGGCCGGACTGCACGGTGAGGAGAGCGTTCTGAGGGTCGATAGGCATGAGGGGGATCCGGTTGGTCAATGCGCCGATAACCCATGCCAGGCGACAAGAGTTCCGTTTTTTCTTCAACTACGGAACCGGAAGAACGGTTCTTCGTTGGCTGCAGCAGGGCTGCCGTCTTGAAACTGCAACGCAACTCTGCCTATCTAAGGGGTGTCACCTGCTTTGAAGGGTGATTTGGTTGTTCTTGCTGCGAAAGGAAATACACTGAGAACAGCACTGTGGAAGAAGGCCGACATCGTGCCTTCGCCGGCCGGGATCAGCGTAAACGACGCCGTGTCCCGCGCCATCAAGACAGTCCTTGCCAGTCTGGAAGACTCCAAGGCCGAAAACATCGTCTCAATCGACATTCAGGGAAAATCGAGCCTCGGTGACTATATGGTCATCGCGTCCGGCCGATCGCACCGTCATGTCTCGGCTGTCGCCGATCATCTCCTCAAGGCGCTCAAGGATGCCGGGCTCGGCACGGCGCGCGTCGAGGGACTGGCCGGCGCCGACTGGGTCCTGATCGATTCGGGCGACATCATCGTCCATGTTTTCCGTCCCGAAGTCCGCGACTTCTATAATCTCGAAAAGATGTGGCAAGCGCCGGACCTCGAGGAAGAGACCCTTCACTGAGCCGTATTTGATTGATGCATGTCGTTCCCAAAACCGGTGACCACTTTTGGTGACATGCATTAGCGGCTCTTCGAGGCAGGGATGAAAATCACCGTTCACGCCGTGGGCCGGATGAAAGCCGGCCCCGAGAAGCAGCTCGCCGACAGGTATTTCGAGCGCTTCGCCAAGAGCGGGCAGACCGTGGGGCTCGAATTCTCAGGGGTCGTCGAGATTGCGGAGGGCCGCGCCCAGACCGCCAACGAGCGTCGCCGCGAAGAAGGGCAGAAGCTGCAGACGCAGCTGCAGCCCGGTACCGCGCTGATGCTGCTCGACGAGCGCGGCAAGAACTTTTCCTCCGAGGATTTCGCCGGGCGCATCGGCCTGTTGCGTGATGGCGGCCGCAAGGCACTCGTCATCGCCATCGGCGGTGCCGACGGTCACGACCAGTCGCTGCGCGATCAGGCCGATCTGATGGTTTCGTTCGGCGCGCTGACATGGCCGCACCAACTGGTCCGTGTCATGTTGGGCGAGCAGCTTTACCGGGCCGCCACTATTCTTTCGGGTCATCCCTACCATCGCTCGTGAGTCCTTGCAGGTTGCAACCCGAAACCGGTGGATTGGCGTGAGCCGCCCGGATTTTCGCCTCAATGCGTCACGAGGCTGTTTGCGGTCGGCAGGGCTCTCAAACATGGTTGATGGTTCGTTAACGAAGCCACGCATAGAGTCGGGCTTCAATGTCTGAAGATTGGAAATCGCGAACGGGCTTTTGGCGCGCACGCTGCGGCTTGGCAGCGGCGCTGCTTATGCTGTCGCTTAGTGCCGCGCGGGCTGAGAACAGGCTCGACATGGCGCCTGATCCGGACCAGAGCCGTGCCGAATACGAACGGGTGACGAAGGAGATCACGCTGTCGTCGGAGCGGTTGGCCAAGCTCGCCGCCGACATGGCGACGGTCAAGAAGGACCATGCCTCGATCACCGCGGCGCTGATCCAGTCGGCGATGACCGAGCAGAAGCTCGGCCAGGACATCGAGGACATCGGTGCCAAGCTGGAAGGGCTGAAGGGCGAGGAGCAGAAAATCCGCGCCTCGCTGGCTGCTAGACGCGACGTTCTGGCCGAGGTGCTGGCTGCGCTGCAGCGCATGGGGCTCAATCCGCCGCCGGCCATCCTGGTCAAGCCGGAGGACGCGCTGTCGTCGGTGCGCAGCGCCATCCTGCTCGGCGCCGTGGTGCCGGAACTGCGCCAGCAGACCGAGATATTGCTGGCGGACCTCAAGGAGCAGTCGCGGGTGACCGCATCGATCGAGGCAGAGCGGGCGCGGCTGACGGCGGCAGTCGGCGAACAGACGGCGGAAAAGAAGCGGCTCGGCATGCTGCTCGAAGCCAAGCAGAAGCTCGAGGCCGAGACGCAAACGGCACTGGCCGCGGAAAAACAGCGATCCGCAGCACTGGCGGCCAAGGCCGGCAGCCTGAAGGAACTGATCGCCTCGCTAGAGGCCGACAAGGCCCGCAAGGCGGCGGACGCGGCGAAGGCAGCCGAGCGGAAGGCCGCGGACGCCGACAAGGCTCCGGCACAGACGGCTCCGGCACAGACGGAACTGGCGGCCCTGCCGGTCCCGGAAGCCAACCGGCTCACCGCCGCTGCACCGTTTTCGGCGCTTCAGGGGCAGATCGCGCTGCCCGTCACCGGCAAGATCAAGCGGCGGTTCGGGGCCAGCGACGGTAACGGCGCAGTGATGCTCGGTGACATGGTTGCGACACAATCGGGAGCCATCGTCACCGCGCCAGCGGACGGAAATGTGCTTTATGCGGGACCTTTTCGCTCCTATGGTCAACTCTTGATCCTGAACGCGGGTGACGGCTATCATGTCGTTCTCGCGGGGATGAGCAGAATCAGCGTCGCGTCTGGCCAGTCGGTGCTCGCAGGAGAGCCGGTCGGCGCGATGGGAGAGGCCCGGGTGGCGAGCACCTCGGCATCGAAGAATGGAAATGCCACGCCGGAGCTCTATGTTGAGTTCCGGAAGGATGGAAAACCCGTCGATCCGACCCCATGGTGGGCGGACCGTTTCTCTGGAAGGACGTGAGATGATGCGGAAACTTTCGCTTCTGTTTGCCGGTGCGCTGATGGGCGCATCCGCGATGAGCCTGGTCTATGGCGCCCCCGGCTCGACGGCGAACGCTGCGGGCTCCGAGACCTATAAGCAGCTGGCGATCTTCGGTGACATCTTCGAGCGGGTGCGGGCGCAGTATGTGACGCCGCCCGACGACAAGTCGCTGGTCGAAAACGCCATCAACGGCATGCTTACCTCGCTCGACCCGCACTCCTCGTATATGAACGCCGAAGAGGCGCAGGATATGCGCGTGCAGACCAAGGGCGAGTTCGGCGGCCTCGGCATCGAGGTCACCATGGAGAACGACCTGGTCAAGGTGATCACGCCGATCGACGATACGCCGGCCGCCAAAGCGGGCGTGCTTGCCGGCGACTATATTGCCAAGATCGACGGCGAGGAGGTTCGCGGCCTGAGCCTCAACGACGCGGTCGAGAAGATGCGCGGGCTGGTCAACACGCCGATCAAGCTCACCATCCTGCGCCAGGGCGCCGACAAGCCGATCGAGCTGACGGTGGTGCGCGACATCATCAAGGTCAAGGCGGTCAAGTTTCGGGTCGAGAACGACATCGGCTACATGAAGATCACCTCCTTCACTGAAAAGACCCATGACGACCTCGAGAACGCCATCGACACCATCAAGAAGCAGGTGCCGGACGAAAAGCTCAAGGGCTACGTGCTCGATCTGCGCCTCAATCCGGGCGGGTTGCTCGACCAGGCGGTGAGCGTGTCCGACGCCTTCCTCACCCGTGGCGAGATCGTCTCGACGCGCGGCCGCGATCCGAAGGACGTCACCCGCTTCGACGCGCGGCCGGGCGACGACATCGACGGCAAGCCGCTGGTCGTGCTCGTCAATGGCGGCTCGGCCAGTGCGTCCGAAATCGTCGCCGGCGCGCTGCAGGATCTGCGCCGCGCCACGGTGGTCGGCACGCAGTCCTTCGGCAAGGGTTCGGTGCAGACCATCGTCCCGCTCGGCGAGAACGGCGCGCTGCGCCTGACGACGGCGCTCTATTACACGCCGTCCGGCAAGTCGATCCAGGGCAAGGGTATCACGCCCGACATCAAGGTCGACCAGCCGTTGCCGCCGGACCTGCAGGGCAGGGATTTGACGCGCGGCGAGTCGGACCTCAAGGGCCACATCAAGGGCAGCGATGAGGGCGATGCCGGTTCGGGCTCGGCAGCCTATGTGCCGCCGGAGCCGAAGGACGACCTGCAGCTCATCTTTGCCCAGCAGTTGCTGCGCGGCGAGAAGACCGATCCGGCGTTCCCGCCGAATCCGGACAAGGCCGTGCTGAACCAGTAGGGCCGTGCCGAACCTGTAAAGATCGATCAGCCGGACAACAGGTCTGGCTGCCTGATCGAAGCGATGTAATGCTGCCGGGGCCGCAAGGCCTCGGCAGTTTGATTCGGGGGAACCGCGGCTGGGGATGCGGCTTGGCTGACATCGGCAACGACATCGAACGCCCACTCGGGCAGGCCGTGCGGCCGACGCGCGCGCCCCGCAGGATCAGCGCGGGTGTGGTCGCGGCCACGCTCCTGGTGCTGGCCGTAATCGGCGTCTCCGGCGCGATTGCGCTGCGCGAAAGGCCGTTTCGAAAGCCGCAAGAAGTCGCCGTTTCGACGCCGAAGACGACAGCAGTGGTCGAATCCGCAGCGCCGACCACTGAGCCGGCATTTAAGGCGGAAGCAGCATCCAAGACGAGCGGGTCCAAGACAGGCGGGCCGCAGATCATCCACCTGCCGACCGAAGCGGGCGATGGTCCGCCCAGGGCGGCCATTGTCATTCGCGACCCTTCGACGATCGGCCAAAACCTGAGGATCGCGCATATTCCCGACAGGGCGCTGGTCGAGGCCGGCGGAACCGGCCCATTGCCGGTTCGTGCCGCTGACGGCAGGCGGCCGTTCGATGTCTATGCGCGGCCGTGGTCCGGTTCACGCGGTGCGCGCGTGGCGATTGTCATCGGCGGGCTTGCCGTGTCGCAGACCGGCACGCAGGCGGCCATCGCAAAGCTGCCGGCCGAAGTGACCCTGGGCTTCGCGGCGCAGGGCAACAGCATCGGCCGATGGATGCAGGCGGCGCGGCAGAGCGGCCATGAGATCGTCATGCAGGTGCCGCTCGAACCGTTCGACTATCCGAACGTCAATCCCGGCCGCAACACGCTGACTGTCGCGGCGACGGCGGACGAGAATTTGAAGAATTTGCGCTGGGCGCTGTCGCGGACGACCAACTACACCGGCGTCATGAACTATATGGGCGCACGTTTTTCGGCCGATGCGGCGGCGATGGGGCCGCTGATGGCAGAGCTCGGCAGGCGCGGCCTGGCCTATGTCGACGACGGTTCGTCGGCGCGTAGCCTGGCACCCGACCTGGCGTTGAAAAACGGCGTGCCGTTCGTTGCCGGCGACACGTCGATCGACGCGGTGCGGGACCGCGGCGCCATTTTGAAGAAGCTGGACGAACTGGAAGCCACCGCGCGGGCGAAAGGCTTTGCCGTCGGCATCGGCTCGGCCTTCGACCTGACGGTCGACACCGTGTCGGCCTGGGTGAGCGAGGCCAAGAAGCGCGGCATCGAGATCGTGCCGATTTCGGCAGTGGCGGTGGATCCGGAAAAAGGTTGAGCATGACGAAGAATAAACCGGCCGATCCCGAGACGCTGCCTTATCGTCGCTGTGTCGGACTGATGATCCTCAACGGCGACGGGCTGGTCTGGGTCGGGCATCGCATTGCCGAGCCGGACAGCGAATTCGCCGGCACAACGCAGCTCTGGCAGATGCCGCAGGGCGGCATCGACAAGGGCGAAGAGCCGCTGCAGGCGGCGCAGCGGGAACTCTACGAAGAAACCGGCATGCGCAGCGTCTCGTTGCTGGATGAGGCGCCGAACTGGATCTATTACGATCTGCCGGCCCATCTGGTCGGCATCGCCTTCAAGGGGAAATATCGCGGCCAGACGCAAAAATGGTTCGCCTTCCGCTTTCACGGCGACGTGAGCGAGATTGAGATCAATCCGCCGCCGGGCGGCCACACAGCCGAGTTCGACAAATGGGATTGGCGGCCAATGGAGGAATTGCCCGACCTGATCGTGCCGTTCAAGCGTCAGGTCTATGAGGATGTGGTTGCGGCGTTCCGGCATCTGGTTGCGTAGCTTGGCGCAAGCCGCGCTCGCGCCGACCACGGTTGCCGCGTCAGCGCGGTGGCCTTATTGATTGCCAATCCGCTGCAGACGGGGTTGGCATGAACGGCGCTTCCAAAAAATCTCTTCCTGAAAGGGTCGCCGTCAAAGCCGCGCCGATCAGCGAAGCGGCGGCCGGCGCCATATTGACCGTCGATCTCGGCGCCATCCGCGAAAATTACCGGCGGCTCAAGGCGCGTTTAGGCGATGTTGGCTGCGCGGGTGTCGTCAAGGCCGACGGCTACGGGCTCGGCGGGGCCCAAGTGGCGGCGGCGCTGGCGGCCGAGGGCTGCGCTACTTTTTTCGTCGCGCATCTGGCCGAGGGTGTCTTGCTGCGCCAGGCGCTCGGCGCACGGCCGGCGATCTATGTGCTGAACGGTATTCAGCCGGGCGCTGAAAGCGAAGCCGTCGAAGCGGAGCTGGGCGTGGTCATCAACAGCGCCGGCCAACTCGCCGCCTGGCGCTCGGCGGCGCAGCGGGCCGGCCGGAAGCTCAAGGCTGCAATCCAGGTCGACAGCGGCATGTCGCGGCTCGGCATGGCGGCAGCCGAGGTGGAGGCCGTCACTGCCGATCCGCGGGCTTTCGACGGCATCAACGCCACCTTCGTCATGAGCCATCTCGCTCGCGCCGACGAGCCCGAGCATCCGGCCAACGAGCAGCAGCGTCTGGAATTCGAGCGGCTGCGCAGGATGCTGCCACCGGTGCCGGCCTCGCTGGCCAATTCCTCCGGCATCTTTCTTGGGCCGGCCTTTCACTACGACCTCGCCCGGCCCGGTGCGGCGCTCTACGGCATCAATCCGACGCCAGCCGAGGAAAATCCGATGCTGCCGGTGGTGCGGCTTCAGGCAAAGGTCATACAGACGCGCAGCCTCGATAGGGGAGCCGGCGTCGGCTATGGCCATATTTTTCACGTGACCGATTCGCTGGTCGCCGCAACGATTTCGCTTGGCTATGCCGATGGCTGGCATCGTCGCGCGGCTTCCGCCGCCTGGTTCGAAAATGTGCGTTTGCCGTTCCTGGGCCGTGTATCGATGGATTCGATCGTTCTCGACATTTCGGCCCTGCCGCCCGACAGGCTGAAGGCGGGTGACCTCGTCGAACTGATCGGACCGTCGCAGACGGTGGATCAGGCGGCCTGCCATGCCGGCACCATCGGCTATGAAATCTTGACCAGCCTCGGACACCGTTTTCACCGGCGCTATGTGAATGGATAGCGCGCGGGCTTTACGCATCTCGTTGTCCCAAAACCGCTGCGTACTTCTGGGCGACATGCTTGGGCACTTGGCGGACGCCGTAAAATCCGGCAGACAGATGGCCACGATGCCCCGCCCCCAAAATCCCTGACAAGACGTCGTTCTGGAGAACTATGCGATGAAGATCTTCGTGCTGGGCGGCGGCGTCATCGGGGTCACCACCGCTTATTACCTGGCCGAGGCCGGCCATGAAGTGACGGTGATCGACCGCCAGAAGGGTCCGGCGCTGGAAACCAGCTTTGCCAATGCCGGCGAGATTTCGCCCGGCTACGCCTCGCCCTGGGCCGGTCCCGGCGTCCCGCTGAAGGCGATCAAATGGCTGCTGATGAAGCATGGTCCGCTGGTGGTGCGGCCGACCCTCGATCCGCATATGTGGGTATGGCTGGTCAGGATGCTGCGCAACTGCACGGCTGAGCGCTATGCGGTGAACAAGGCGCGGATGGTGCCTTTGGCCGAATACAGCCGCGACACGCTGAAAGCGTTGCGCGAGGCGAGCGGCATCGCCTATGACGAGCGCGCCAAGGGAACTCTGCAGCTTTTCCGCACGCAACAGCAGCTCGACGGCACTGCCGGCGATGTCGAAGTGCTGAAGACATATGGCGTTCCCTACGAGATTCTCGATCCCGACGGCTGCATCGCAGCCGAGCCGGGGCTGGCAGGGGTGCGTGAAAAATTCGCCGGAGGCCTGCGACTGCCGGGCGACGAAACCGGTGACTGCAAGATGTTCACCGACCGTCTGGCCGAGCTCTGCGTGGCGCGTGGCGTCACCTTCGAATACGACACGGAGATACGGCGCGTCGTCAAGAAGCGCAACCGTATCGCCAACCTCAATACGAGCAAAGGTTGGAAGGCTGCCGACGCCTATGTGATGGCGATGGGCAGCTATTCGGCCAAGTTCATGCGCACGCTGAAACGACCCGTCCCGGTCTATCCGGTCAAGGGCTATTCGATCACTGTGCCGATCAAGGATGCTGCCGCAGCACCGGTGTCGACGGTGATGGACGAGACCTACAAGGTGGCGATCACCAGGCTCGGCGACCGCATCCGGGTCGGTGGCACGGCGGAGATTTCCGGCTTCGACCTGACGCTGCATGAATCGCGGCGGCGCACGCTCGAACATTCGCTTGGCGACCTTTTTCCGGGCAGCGGCGATATGAAGTCGGCGACCTTCTGGTGCGGGTTGCGGCCGATGACGCCGGACGGGCCGCCGCTGATCGGCCGCACCGAGTTCTCCAATCTCTATCTCAACACCGGCCATGGCACGCTCGGCTGGACTATGGCCTGCGGCTCGGCCAAGGTCCTGGCCGACATCATTTCGAGCCGGGTGCCGGACATCAATGTCCGTGACCTCGGACCGGAGCGATACCAGCGGTAGGATCGGAAGGGTCCTTCACGCATTTGAGCGCGGTGAGGAACTTGCCCCGCGACTTGGATCAAGCTTCAACACACTTCGCCGCGTCAGATGAATATCATCAGACGAACAGGCCTCGCTCCCGTTCCACCGCCTTGGTGATGAAGCTCGCGACGATCTGGACGCGGCGCAGCGGCCTGACCGATTCGTGATAGACCAGCCAGTAGGCGCGGCGGATGGGCGCGACAATGTCGACAGCCACCAGTTCCGGCATCGAACGGGCGACGAAAGTGTGCAGAATGCCGATGCCGGCGCCGGAGCGCACCGCTTCGGCCTGGCCGAGTGCCGAGGAGATGGCGAAGCTCGTGCGCCAGTCGGCGCTGAACTCGGCCGCATAGTCGAGCGAGGGGCTGACGATGAGGTCCGGCACATAGCCGATCAGCGTGTGCCGGCCGAGCTCGGCGGGCGTCTGGGGCAGGCCATGCGTTTCGGTATAGGCGCGGGAAGCGAACAGGCCGAGCGTGTAATCGACCAGCTTCCCCGCCACCAGCCTGCCTTCGGTCGGCCGCTCCACGGTGATGGCGATGTCGGCTTCGCGCCTGGACAGCGAGAAGGAACGCGGCACCGGCACCAGCTGGATGGTGAGTTCGCGGTGAAGCGCCGTCAGTGCGCCGAGGCGTTTGGCCAGGAAGGCGACGCCGAAACCATCAGGCGCGCCGATGCGCACCGTGCCCGAAACATCGTCGCCTTCGCCCGCCACGATCGAGCGCGCGGCGATCATGTCGCCTTCCATGCGCTCGGCGATGTCGAGAAAGCGCTCGCCAGCCGGCGTCAGCTCGCTGCCGGTGGTCAGCCGACGAAAAAGTTTTGCGCGCAGCGCATCCTCGAGTGCGGCGACGCGGCGCGAGACGGTGGCGTGGTTGAGCTCCAGCCGCTTGGCCGCGCCGAGGATCTGGCCGGCACGCGCCACCGCAAGAAAGATGCGGACGTCATCCCAGTTCATAAGGATGATCCGTATGACGACGATTACGGCAGCGCTCCAAGGCGCCCCCCTCTGTCCTGCCGGATATTCTCCCCCATTTGGGGGGAGATCGGCCGGCCGCTCCGGCGGCGACTTCCTTGCAGCGTTGCGGGTTGGCGAAAGCCGGGATGACAGCCAATCTCCCCACTCGTGGGGGAGATGTCCGGCAGGACAGAGGGGGGCGCGAAGGAACTCAACCTGTCATTCCTTGAGGGTGGCACTATAATTTGCGGGAATTGATGCTCCTCAGTCAACCGCTATCTATTTACCGCACAACGGTTGCGTTTTCGCTCGCGTTGCCATCGTCCGCGCAAAGGCGGACAATGCTGCATCACAAATACAGGGAGAGATACCATGATCGAATACGGTCATTTTATCGGCGGCGAGCGTGTCGCTGGGACCAGCGGCCGCAAGCAGGACGTCATGCAGCCGATGGACGGCACGGTGCGCGGCACGGTGGCGCTGGCTTCGCAGGCTGAACTGCGCGCGGCTGTGGAAAACGCCAAGGCGGCGCAGCCCGGCTGGGCGGCGACCAATCCGCAGCGGCGCGTGCGCGTCTTGATGAAGTTTCTCGAACTGGTCGCACGGGAGTATGATGCGTTGGCCGACATTCTGGCGCGCGAACACGGCAAGACCATCGCCGACGCCAAGGGCGACATCCAGCGCGGCCTGGAAGTGGTCGAGGTCTGCATCGGCGCACCGCACATGCTGAAGGGCGAGTTCACCGACGGCGCCGGCCCCGGCATCGACGTCTATTCGATGCGCCAGCCGCTCGGCGTCGTTGCCGGCATCACGCCGTTCAATTTTCCGGCGATGATCCCGTTATGGAAGATCGCGCCGGCTATTGCTTGCGGCAACGCCTTCATCCTGAAGCCTTCGGAGCGCGACCCCGGCGTGCCGATGCGCATCGCCGAGCTGTTCATCGAGGCCGGCCTGCCGGCGGGCATCCTCAATGTCGTCAACGGCGACAAGGACGTGGTCGACGCCATCCTCGACGATCCCGACATCAAGGCCATCGGCTTTGTCGGCTCGACGCCGATCGCCCAGTACATCTATTCGCGCGGCTGCGCGGCCGGCAAGCGCGTGCAGTGCTTCGGCGGCGCTAAGAACCACATGATCATCATGCCCGACGCCGACATGGACCAGACCGTCGACGCGCTGATCGGTGCCGGCTACGGCTCGGCCGGCGAGCGCTGCATGGCGATCTCGGTGGCCGTCCCGGTCGGCCACGATACCGCCAACCGGCTGATGGAAAAGCTGGTGCCGCGCGTCGAAAGCCTGAAGGTCGGCCCGTCGACGGATTCGTCCGCCGATTTCGGCCCGCTGGTGACGGCGCAGGCGCTGGAGCGGGTCAAGGGCTATGTCGATATCGGCGTCAGGGAAGGCGCCAAGTTGGTCGTCGACGGCCGCGGCTTTTCCATGCAGGGCTACGAGAACGGCTACTATATGGGCGGCTGCCTGTTCGACAACGTGACCGCCGACATGCGCATCTACAAGGAAGAGATCTTTGGGCCGGTGCTCTCCGTAGTGCGCGCGCCGACTTACGAGAACGCGATCAAGCTCGCCAACGACCACGAAATGGGCAACGGCGTCGCCATCTTCACCCGCGACGGCGATGCCGCCCGCGACTTCGCCTCGCGAGTCCAGGTCGGCATGGTCGGTATCAACGTGCCGATCCCGGTGCCGATCGCCTATTATACGTTCGGCGGCTGGAAAGCGTCTTCCTTCGGCGACCTCAACCAGCACGGACCGGACGCGTTCCGTTTCTACACCAAGACCAAGACGGTGACCTCGCGCTGGCCGTCCGGCGTCAAGGATGGGGCCGAATTCGTCATCCCGACAATGAACTAGCCGGACGGTTGCTTGCTTGCGCGTCCTCGCCTTCGGCTGCGGGCGCGCGGGCAAGGCGTCAAGGACGGGGCCGAATTCGTCATCCCGACAATGAACTAGCCGGACGGTTGCTTGCTTGCGCGTCCTCGCCTTCGGCTGCGGGCGCGCGGGCAGGCGTCAAGGATGGGGCCGAATTCGTCATCCCGACAACAACTAGCCGGACGGTTGCTTGCTTGCGCGTCCTCGCCTTCGGCTGCGGGCGCGCGGGCAGGCGTCAAGGACGGGGCCGAATTCGTCATCCCGACAATGAACTAGCCGGACGGTTGCTTGCTTGCGCGTCCTCGCCTTCGGCTGCGGGCGCGCGGTCCGGCGTCAAGGATGGGGCCGAATTCGTCATCCCGACAATGAACTAGCCGGACGGTTGCTTGCTTGCGCGTCCTCGCCTTCGGCTGCGGGCGCGCGGGCAGGCGTCAAGGACGGGGCCGAATTCGTCATCCCGACAATGAACTAGCCGGACGGTTGCTTGCTTGCGCGTCCTCGCCTTCGGCTGCGGGCGCGCGGGCAGGCGTCAAAGACGGGGCCGAATTCGTCATCCCGACAATGAATTGGCCGGACGGTTCCGGGCCAGATCTAAGATTGACCGAAAAGGCCTGGCCAGCGACCGGGCCTTTTTGTTGACCGGTCGCGGCCCGCATCTGCGTGAACGCTAATGTGATGGAACCAGGCGGGCGGCAGAAACCTTAATCTGCAATCCTGCCGCGAAGAAGGCGCGGCAGATCAACCAACCGCGCTGGCGGCAGCTGCGGGGGCATCGGTCGGCGCAAGGAGGTGTCAGATGACGCGTCTTATGGTGTCGATACTTTGCGCGGCGGCTGCCGCGTTTTCCGCCGTCTCGGCAACAGCGGCCCAACAATGCGCGCCACGAGCCGACATGATCAAGGCGCTCGGCGAGAAGTTCCGGGAAAATCCGACCGCGCTCGGCGTTGTCAATCCGAATGTGATTGTTGAAGTCTTCGTTTCCGATAAAGGCACCTGGACCATCCTCGCCAGTGACACACGCGGTCAAAGCTGCGTGGTTTCGGTGGGTGAAGGCTGGGAGAGCGCGGTGACGACAGCCGCACTGCCAGGCACCTGAGCCGCTTAGCGCGTGACAGCCGCCTCGGCATGGCCGCGATTCTCGGCGACGATCTTGAACGGTCCACAGGCGCCCCAGCGGGCGCCTGCTTGCGCTTTTTCGGTGCCGGTGCCATATATCGAACATAGTGGGAACATCTGGAATCGTCCCCGCTGATGACAGACCGGAACACGGAAAGGAACGACGCAATGATGATGACGTCGGAACCGGCCTGGATCGTTCCGGCAAAATGAGGCGTCTCCCTTTGCCGGACGTGATGGCAAAGGAGGTGCCCTATGGCACGCAAATCGCTGTTGGGTTGGGTGAAAGCCCTGGTTCTTGCTGGCGCATTGTCGGTGGGTACGAACGCCGCAAGCGCCCAGTATCAGTACTGCGTTGAACATGGCGATCTCGTCGCCCACCTGAGCGAGCAGTTCCAGGAAAGACAGTTTGCTTTCGGGCTGATCGGTCAAATGGCGATTATGGAGGTCTATGTCGCCGAGACCGGAAGCTGGACGATCATCGTCACCGATGTCGCCGGCAGAAGCTGCATCGTCGCGGCCGGCGAACATTGGGAAAACGTGCTGATCCCGCCCGACCAGGACGCATGACGGATTGGGCGATGCTCAACGCCTGGCCGCCGCTAGGCGCTTTGTGGAACTTTTGTTCTCTCTTTTCGGCATCAGACCGTCGGTATAGTGCCGCCGTTGATGACGTATTCGGCGCCGTGGATTGCAGAAGCACGATCCGAAACAAGGAAGGCGGCTGGCTTTGCGATCTCTTGCCTAGCGCGTAGCAGCCGCCTCGGCATGGCCGCGCAGCAGCGCCATCAGGCGCTTGGCATCCTTGGCGGCGGCGTCTTCGTCGCCGTCGAGGATCGAGCGGATCAGCGCGACGTGGTGCTCGGCCGATTCGGCAAGGCCGGTATCGGCCTTGTAGCGGAACCAGAAGCGGCGGCTGTGGGTTTGCAGGGGAGCAGCCAACCGCGCAGCGAAGGGGTTGTCGGCAGCCAGCGCCAGCGCCTCGTCGAGTGCCTTGTCAGCCTGAATGAAGGCGAGCACATTGCCCGATATCACTGCGTTCTGCATGGCAAGCGCGGCATCGTGAAACAGGTCGGCGGCCTCACGGGTGACGAAGCGGGCGGCCGAACGGGCAAGAACCACCTCGATGCCACGCCGTGCATCGAGAACGCGCAACCAGTCGCCGGGATGGAGCGGGGCAATGGCGATACCGGCACGGGGCCGGACATCCAGCAGTCCCTCCCACGCCAGTCGCTGGATCGCCTCGCGCACCGGCGTGCGGCCAAGGCCCAGCCTGTCGATCACGGCGCCCTCGGTGATGAAGCTTGAAGGCGCCAGTTCGAGCGTTACGATCATGTGCTCGAGCACCCGGTAGGCTTTCGCCGCCACTGGCTCGAACGCCGGGCTTGTTTCATTGAACATCAAAGGCGAACTCCTGATATATTTTTGATATATCATAGCAAAATCCGTGTTGACAGTACGTTTCTTCATAAATATACGACTGATATATCAGATGGAGCGACCGCCATGTGGACTGGAGTTTTCCCCGCCGTCACGACCAAATTCACCGAGGACGACCGCCTCGATCACGCCGAAATGGAGCGCTGCTTTGCGCTCCAGATGGAGGCTGGCTGCGACGGCATCATCGTCTGCGGCTCGCTCGGCGAGGGGCCGATGCTCTCGCATGACGAGAAGATCGACGTGCTGAAGACCGCGCAGAAGATCGCCGGCAATAAGCCGGTTCTGCTGACGGTCAACGAACCCGGCACGCGCGAGGCGGCGGCGATCGCGCGCCGCGCCGCCAAGGAGGGCGCTAACGGGCTGATGGTGGTGCCGAGCCCGATCTACCACACCAATGCGGAGGAGACGGTCGCGGCACTCCGCGCTGTCGCCGAGGCCGGCGACCTGCCGGTAATGATCTATTCGAACCGGCTTGCCTATCGCGTCGACGTCACCGTCGGTCAGATGGAGGAACTGGCGAACGACAAGCGTTTCGTCGCCATCAAGGAATCCTCCGACGACATCCGCCGCTCGACCGAAATCATCAACCGCTTCGGCGACCGTTACGACCTGTTCACCGGCGTCGACAATCTTGCATTCGAGGCGCTGTCGGTGGGTGCCATCGGCTGGGTGGCGGGACTGGTCACCGCGTTCCCCCGCGAGACGGTCGCGATCTATCAGTTGATGAAACAGGGCCGCCGCGAGGAGGCGCTAAAAATCTACCGCTGGTTCCGGCCGCTGCTCGACCTCGACGTGTCGACCTATCTGGTGCAGAACATCAAGCTCGCCGAAGTCCTGGCGATCAACACCAACGACCGCGTGCGCATGCCGCGCCAGCCGCTGTCGGGCGAGCGCCGAGAGACCGTCGAAAAGATCGTCAGGGATGCGCTGGCGGTGCGGCCCGTGCTGCCACAATTCTAAGGGTGGCAATGTCGCCGACCCCCTCATCCGGCCGCTTCGCGGCCACCTTCTCCCCGAGGGGAGAAGAGGTCGCAAGCGTTGGCGTCAGCCTCTTCTCTCCGACGGGGAGAAGGCAGGCCGAAGGGCCGGATGAGGAGGCTGGCTCCAAAGGTGCGGAGCGAGGCGGAGGCCGAGCCATGCAGCGCGGCGCGCAGCCATGAATAGCGATGCGACGCTCGACATCGCCATTATCGGCGGCGGCATCATCGGCATCTGTGTCGCCGCCTATCTGGCCGAGGCAGGGCGAAACGTCACGATCTTCGATCGGACGGGTATTTGCGAGGAGACGAGTTCCGGCAATGCCGCAGCCCTGGCCTTTTCCGATGTGCTGCCGCTGGCCCACAAGGGCATGATCAGGCATCTGCCGAAATGGCTTGCCGATCCGCTCGGCCCGCTCAGCATCCCGCCTTCCTACCTGCCGAAGCTGTTGCCGTGGCTTGTCCGCTTTTGGCGCGCCGGACAAAGCGACCGCTACGAGGCCAGCCTCGCGGCGCAGGCAGGCATAATGCGGCTCGCCGAGGCCGAATGGGCCGGGCTGATGGCGCGCTCGGGCACAACAAACATGCTGCGCGAGGACGGCTCGCTCGAACTTTACGAGAGCGAGGCCGAGTTCAAGGCGTCGCTGCCCGGCTGGACGGCCAGGCAACAGTTCGGCATCGGCTTCAGCCATGTCGAGGGCGATGCTCTCGCTGCGTTGCAGCCGGGCCTGTCGCCGCGTTTCGTCAAGGGCACTTTCGTGCCGGGATGGAAGACCGTTAGGGATCCGAAATTATTGGGCAAGGCGATCTGGACCTTTGCTGAGAAGAACGGCGCGCGTTTCGAAAAGGCTCGGATCGACCATGTCGGAGCGGGGCAGGATGGCGCGACGTTGACGCTGGCCGACGGTAGGGTGCGGCAAGCAAAATGCCTCGTCATCGCCGCCGGCGCGTGGTCGCATCTCCTGGCGAAACATATCGGCGACCGCATCCCGCTCGAAACCGAGCGCGGCTACAACACGACCCTGCCGAAAACCGCCTTCGACGTGAAGCGGCAACTGATCTTCTCCGGCCACGGCTTCGTCATCACCCCGCTCGAAACCGGTGTGCGCGTCGGCGGCGCGGTCGAGCTCGGCGGGATCGAGCGGCCGCCCAACTACGCCCGCTCGAAAGCGCTGCTCGACAAGGCACAAAAATTCCTGCCGGGGCTTGACCCGGCCGG
Organism: Mesorhizobium sp. M5C.F.Cr.IN.023.01.1.1; assembly: GCF_003997585.1. Lineage (NCBI taxonomy): Bacteria > Pseudomonadati > Pseudomonadota > Alphaproteobacteria > Hyphomicrobiales > Phyllobacteriaceae > Mesorhizobium > Mesorhizobium sp. M5C.F.Cr.IN.023.01.1.1. Next base: position 18,823 of record NZ_RZSU01000011.1, read on the forward strand.
CGGCCGCGAATGGATGGGGTTTCGGCCGTCTCTGCCGGATTCGCTGCCGGTGATCGGTGGCGCCAGGCATCCCGGCACGATAGTCTATGCCTTCGGCCACGGCCATCTCGGCCTGACCCAGGCCGCTGCTACCGGGCGCCTGGTCCGCGATCTCATTCTCGGCCAAAATCCGGTGTTTGATCTTTCTCCGTTTTCCCCGAACCGCTTCTGACGGGATCTAGACATGGCGCGCCACTCCTTCTTCTGCATCGACGGTCACACCTGCGGCAATCCGGTGCGGCTGGTCGCCGGCGGCGGACCGCTGCTCCAGGGCGCGACGATGATGGAGCGGCGCGCGCATTTCCTGGCCGAATATGACTGGATCCGCACCGGGCTGATGTTCGAGCCGCGCGGCCATGACGTGATGTCCGGCTCGATCCTCTATCCGCCGACGCGGCCCGATTGTGACATCGCCATCCTGTTCATCGAAACCTCGGGGTGTCTGCCAATGTGCGGTCATGGCACCATCGGCACGGTGACGATGGCCATCGAGCACGGGCTGATCAAGCCGAAGACGCCGGGTTTGCTCAGGCTGGACACACCGGCTGGCCTGGTCACCGCTGAATACAAACAGGTCGGCGAATATATCGAGGAGGTGCGAATCACCAACGTGCCGTCCTTCCTCCATGCCGAGGGACTGACGGTGGAATGTCCGCAGCTCGGCGAGATTATCGTCGACGTCGCCTATGGCGGCAATTTCTACGCCATCGTCGAGCCGCAGAAGAACTATCGCGACATGGCCGACCATTCAGCCGGCGACCTCATCGCCTGGAGCCCGGTAGTGCGGCAGCGGCTCAACGAGAAGTACGCCTTCGTGCATCCCGAGAATCCCGGCATCGACCGGCTTTCGCATATGCTGTGGACGGGTGCGCCGACCGACGGCCAGGCGGATGCGCGCAACGCCGTCTTCTACGGCGACAAGGCGATCGACCGCTCGCCTTGCGGCACCGGCACCTCGGCGCGGATGGCGCAGCTTCACGCCAAGGGCAAGCTTAGGACTGGCGACGATTTCGTCCACGAATCGATTATCGGCTCGCTGTTCAAAGGCAGGGTCGAGAAGGAAGTCACGGTGGCGGATAAGCCGGCGATCATTCCCTCAATCGGCGGCTGGGCGCGCATCACCGGATTGAACACGATCTTCATCGACGATCGCGATCCGTTCGCGCACGGATTCGTCGTCAATTAGAGAGTATCCTGACGCAGGGGAAATGAAAGGGAACGCAAAGATCGATCGCTCACGCGGCGCAACGATCCCGCTCATCAACTTATTTTGACGGCGATTCCTTCGAAACGGCGTGCATTTTGACGACGAATCGCCAAAGACATTGCGTTATGCCAATGATAGGGTCCGCGATAGTCCAGAGGCCGGGAAGGGAAGAACGGGCAATCCGATTGCGTGCTTCAAAATCACGCATGCCGATTAAAAAATGACGTTGCAATCCGGGCTCGAAACTTTACGACTAGGGGAAATACGAAAAGGAATGCGTCTGCATGGGCGACATTCCAGGGGAGCCGCGACAGCATGCAGTATTTTGTCCAGCAGCTTATCAATGGGCTGACGCTGGGATCGATCTATGGACTGATAGCGATCGGCTATACGATGGTGTACGGCATCATCGGCATGATCAATTTCGCCCATGGCGACATCTTCATGATCGGCGCTTTCGCCGCCCTCATCGTTTTCCTTATCCTCGGCGCGTTGTTCTATTCGGTACCGTTGGTGATCGCGCTCCTGGTCATGATGATCGTCGCAATGCTGTTGACCAGCATGTACAATTGGACGATCGAGAAGGTGGCCTACCGGCCTTTGCGCGGTTCGTTCCGGCTGGCGCCGCTGATCACCGCGATCGGCATGTCGATTGCGCTGTCCAATTTCGTCCAGGTGACGCAAGGGCCGCGCAACAAGCCGGTCCCGCCGATGGTGTCCAAGGTCTACAACATCGAAGGCATCAGCGTGTCGCTGAAGCAGATCATCATCGTCCTGGTCACCATAGTCCTGCTGGCGCTGTTCTGGTACCTGGTCAACAAGACCTCGCTGGGTCGAGCCCAAAGGGCGTGCGAGCAGGACCGCAAGATGGCCGCACTGCTCGGCATCGACGTCGATCGCACCATCTCGATCACCTTCATCATGGGCGCCGGCCTTGCCGCCGTCGCGGGCACGTTGTTCTTGATGTATTACGGTGTGGTGGTGTTTTCCGATGGCTTTACGCCCGGTGTGAAGGCATTTACTGCCGCGGTGCTCGGCGGCATCGGCTCGTTGCCCGGCGCCGTGCTCGGCGGGCTGATGATCGGCTTCATCGAAAGCATGTGGTCGGCTTATTTCTCGATCGATTACAAGGACGTCGCTGCCTTCTCCATCCTGGCGATCGTGCTGATCTTCCTGCCTTCCGGCATTCTCGGCCGGCCAGAAGTCGAAAAGGTCTGAGACAATGGCGGTCACCGCATCTCCGGAGCGCGACATCGTCGCCACCCCCATGCAGCGCGCCACCCGCGAAGCGCTCTATGCCGGCGCCATCGCGCTCGGTCTGTTCGTGCTGTTCATCGGCCTGAAGACCGACCAGAACATCTCCAACGAGCTGATCCTTGTACAGCGCTGGTGGCTTCTTGCCGTCGTGGTTGTACTGACCATGGCCGGGCGTTTTCTCTACGTCGCCTACGGACAGCCCTTCCTGGCAAATCAGCAGATCGTCGACGTCGCCACCGGCCTGCTGCCGGAGAGCATGGCGACGCGGTTCTTCCGCCTGCCCTATTTCATCGCTGCCATCGCCACAGTGGCCGTGCTGGTTTTCCTTGCCGGCTCCCTTGACGGATTGCTGGGACCCGGTCTGGCCGGTTATGCACGGTTCCTGAGGGCGCTGGCGATCATCTACGCCCTCGCCTCTGTGCTGTTTTATTTCCGAACCTTCATCCATGCCCATTTTTCGGCGCTGGGCATAACCGCACTGGCGCTCTACCCGGTCATTGTCGTGCTGGTGCTTGCTTTGTACGGAGGATCGGTGGCCGCCGGGTTCCAGGGTTCTCTGAAATGGGTCGACAATTTCGGCATCCAGATCCTGATCTACGTGATGTTGGCCTGGGGGTTGAACATCGTCGTTGGCCTCGCCGGCCTGCTCGACCTTGGTTATGTCGCCTTCTACGCCGTCGGTGCCTATGCCTATGCGCTTCTCGGCACGCAATACGGCCTGTCGTTCTGGATCCTGCTGCCTGCCGCCGGCGCCATGGCTGCCTTCTGGGGCGTGCTGCTGGGTTTTCCGGTGCTACGCCTGCGTGGCGACTATCTGGCGATCGTGACGCTGGCCTTCGGCGAGATCATTCGTCTCGTGCTGATCAATTGGCGTGAGGTTACCAACGGCTCAGCCGGTATCTCCGGCATCCCCAAGGTCACCTTTTTCGGCCTGATGACGTTCAATGTCTCGGATCCGAACTATATCGCCAAGGTTTTCGACATCGCGACGTCGAGCGCCTACTACAAGATCTTCCTCTACTACCTGATCCTGGGGCTCTGCCTGCTGACCGCCTTCGTCACCATAAGGCTTAGGCGCATGCCCGTCGGTCGCGCCTGGGAAGCGCTGCGCGAGGACGAGATCGCCTGCCGCTCGCTCGGCATCAACACCACCACCACCAAGCTCACCGCCTTTGCCACCGGCGCCATGTTCGGCGGCTTCGCCGGCTCGTTCTTCGCCGCGCGGCAAGGTTTCGTCAGCCCCGAATCCTTCATCTTCCTGGAATCGGCCATCATCCTCGCCATCGTCGTGCTCGGCGGCATGGGTTCGCTGGTCGGCATTGCCGTCGCCGCCATGGTGATGATCGGCGGCACCGAGGCGCTGCGCGAACTCGATTTCCTGAAGCAGGTCTTCGGTCCAGATTTCACTCCGGAACTCTACCGCATGCTGCTATTCGGCATAGCCATGGTCATTGTCATGGTTTGGAAGCCGCGCGGTTTCGTCGGCAGCCGTGAACCGACTGCCTTCCTCAAGGAGCGCAGGGCCGTATCCGGCTCCTTCACCAAGGAGGGCCACGGCTGATGAGCGATGCGAGCCCATCCATGAACGATGCCATCCTGCAGGTCGAGCATCTGTCGATGAAGTTTGGCGGTCTGGTCGCCATCGGCGACCTGTCCTTCCAGGCCAGGCGCGGCGAGATCACCGCGCTGATCGGGCCGAACGGTGCCGGCAAGACCACCGTGTTCAACTGCATCACCGGCTTCTATAAGCCGTCGGAAGGCATGATCACGCTCAGCCGGCGCGACGGCTCGAGCTTCTTGCTCGAACGCCTGCCGAACCACGAGATTCCGGCGCGCGCCAAGGTGGCGCGCACCTTCCAGAACATTCGTCTGTTCTCGGGTATGACGCTGCTGGAGAACCTTCTGGTGGCGCAGCACAACAAGCTGATGAAGGCATCCGGCTACACCATCCTCGGCCTGTTCGGCTTCAGCGGCTACCGGAAGGCGTCGGCCGAGTCGATCGACCTGGCCAGGCACTGGCTGGAAAAGGCCAACCTCATTGACCGAGCCGACGATCCGGCCGGCGACCTGCCCTACGGCGCGCAACGGCGCCTGGAGATCGCGCGGGCGATGTGCACGGGTCCGGAGCTGCTCTGCCTCGACGAACCGGCGGCCGGACTCAATCCGAAGGAATCAATGGCGCTCAACGCGCTTCTGATGGATATCAAGGACAACACCGGCACCTCGATCCTGCTGATCGAGCACGACATGGCGGTGGTCATGCAGATTTCCGACCATGTCGTGGTGCTCGAATACGGGCGCAAGATCTCGGATGGCAGTCCGCATGCGGTACGCACCGACCCGCGTGTCATTGCCGCCTATCTCGGGGTCGAAGACGAGGACGTCGAGACGGTGCTGACCGAGGTCGGCGACGAAGACGTCATCGAGCAACTGGACACGGGCCCGGATTCGGCGCACGGCCCGGGCACATCATCTTCGTATCTCGCCGGACCTGTGACCGACACGGTCGGCCACAGCGAGGGCGAACGGGTCACGGTGTCGAAGGGCGCCTCGAAAGCCGGGCAGGTCGACGCAAAGTCGAGCGCCGCGGCAAGCAAGGCAGCCTCCCCGGCGGCAGCCAAGCAACCCTCTGCGGCGAAATCCTCAGCGGCAAAGCCGGCCACCAAGGCTCCGGTAAAGCCGAATACACCAGGCGTCTCCAAACGGCGCGGAGGGCGTAAATAATGGCCGGCACGACGCTGCTCGATATCAAGGGCGTCCAGACGTACTACGGCAACATCAGGGCGCTGAACGGCGTCGATGTCACCGTCAAGCAGGGCGAGATCGTGGCGCTGATCGGCGCCAACGGCGCCGGCAAGTCGACGCTGATGATGACCATTTTTGGTGCTCCACGGGCGCGGGCGGGCACCATCACCTTCGCCGGCACCGACATCACCAAATTGCCGACCCATGAGATCGCGCGCATGCGCATCGCCCAGTCGCCGGAGGGACGGCGCATCTTCCCGCGCATGACGGTGATGGAAAACCTGCAGATGGGCGCCAGCCTCGATAACCTCCAGCATTACGACGAGGATGTCGAGAAGGTGTTCACGCTGTTTCCGCGCCTGAAGGAACGCATTGCCCAACGCGGCGGCACGCTGTCGGGCGGCGAGCAGCAGATGCTGTCAATCGGACGTGCGCTGATGGCGCGGCCGAAGCTGCTCTTGCTCGACGAGCCGTCGCTAGGCCTGGCGCCGCTGGTCGTCAAGCAGATCTTCGACGCCATCCGCGAGTTGAACCGCACGCAGGGGCTGACCGTGTTTCTGGTCGAGCAGAACGCCTTCGGCGCGCTGAAACTCGCCACGCGCGGCTATGTCATGGTCAACGGCAATGTGACGATGAGCGGCACCGGCAAGGAGCTGCTCGCCGATCCGGACGTGCGCGCCGCCTATCTCGAAGGCGGCCATCACTGAGTTCAGGAGTCTTCATCATGCAGGGCATTCTCTATGAGGAACCCTCGGTTTGGCAGTTCTTCTTCGTCACCTGCCTGCTTGGCGGCTGGGCGGCATGGATGACGGGCAAGGCCTGCGCCCAAACATGGCGCAGCTTCGTCCAATTGTTCGCTTACATGCTCGGCCTCGGCATCGCCGTAAGGTTCATCCATCACGCACTGTTCGGCGGCACGATGTTCTCGCTGCAGTACTACGTCGTCGACACCATCGTCCTGATGATATTGGGCTTCATCGGTTATCAATACACGCGCACCAACCAGATGGTGACACAGTATAATTGGCTTTACGAAAGAGCATCGCTTTTGAGTTGGAAACCAAAAGGTTGACGTTCACCATTAACGCCATTCCGGGGATGAATCGGCGTGACAAGTGCCTGAAAATCGGCAAAGTACGTTTTCTGCGAGTAAAGGTGGGCATCGCATGAAAGCCTCATCCACGCCCACTCTGTAAATGGGAGCGTTTTACATGAGAAAATCACTTTTGTCCGCCGTCGCCCTGACCGCGCTTGTCGCGTTCAGCGGAAGCGCGTGGGCTGACATCCTGGTCGGCGTTGCCGGTCCGATCACCGGTCCGAACGCCGCCTTCGGCGCGCAGCTGCAAAAGGGCGCCGAACAGGCTGTCGCCGACATCAATGCGGCCGGCGGCATCAACGGCGAGCAGGTCAAGCTCACAGTCGGCGACGACGTCTCCGATCCGAAGCAGGGCATTTCGGTCGCCAACAAGTTCGTCGCCGACGGCGTCAAGTACGTGGTCGGCCACTTCAACTCGGGCGTTTCGATCCCGGCATCGGAAGTCTATGCCGAGAACGGTATCCTCGAGATCACCCCGGCTGCGACCAATCCGAAGTTCACCGAACGCGGCATGTGGAACACCTTCCGCACCTGCGGACGCGACGATCAGCAGGGCAAGGTTGCTGGCGACTATCTCGCCGCGAACTTCAAGGATGCCAAGATCGCTGTCATCCATGACAAGACGCCTTATGGCCAAGGCCTCGCCGACGAAACCAAGAAGGCGCTTGCAGCCAATGGCGTGACCGAGGCCATGTATGAAGGCATCAATGTCGGCGACAAGGATTTCTCGGCCCTCATCGCCAAGATGAAGGACGCGGGCGTCTCCGTCGTCTACTATGGCGGCCTGCACACCGAAGCCGGCCTGATCATGCGCCAGCTCGCCGACCAGGGCCTCAAGGCAACCTTCATGTCCGGCGACGGCATCGTGTCAAACGAATTGGCCTCCATCGCCGGCGACGCCGTCGACGGCACGCTGATGACGTTCGCTCCGGATCCGCGCAAGAATCCGAACGCCAAGGAGCTCGTCGAGAAGTTCCGCGCAGCCGGCTTCGAGCCTGAGGCCTATACCCTCTACTCCTACGCGGCGATGGAAATCGTCGCAGCCGCCATCGCCAAGACCGGTTCAGCCGATGACGCTCAGAAGGTAGCTGAGACCATCAAGTCGGCCGGCCCTTGGAAGACCGCGATCGGCGAGATCGGATATGATGCGAAAGGCGACATCACCCGCCCGGATTACGTCATGTACACCTGGAAGAAGGGTGACGACGGCAAGTACACCTATGTCGAGAACGCACCCGGCAAATAACCGGACGTTGCTACATAAAATGCCCGGCGCCTCGCGCCGGGCATTTTTCATGGGAGTTTCCCGAAAGCCCGGATCGGGACTGCGAGGCGTCGTCCGGACGGACACGCAATGTGTCAACGCGATAGATCAAACTAAATCGGTTTAATTGCTTCCTTCGATTTTGTTTGCACTGCAGCATTTTCGCGTTAATCATGGCGCCAGTCCCTTCCCGTCAGCGTCCGGAGCCTTGTCCTTGCCCATCACGAAGATCCTTGTCGCCAACCGGTCCGAAATCGCCATCCGCGTCTTCCGCGCGGCCAACGAACTCGGCCTCAAAACCGTGGCGATTTGGGCCGAGGAAGACAAATACTCGCTGCACCGCTTCAAGGCCGACGAAAGCTACCAGGTCGGGCGCGGGCCGCATCTGACCAAGGATATGGGGCCGATCGAAAGCTATCTGTCGGTCGAGGAAGTGATCCGCGTCGCCAGGCTTTCGGGCGCCGATGCCATCCATCCGGGCTACGGGCTGCTGTCGGAAAGCCCTGAATTCGCCGAAGCCTGCGCCAAGGCCGGCATCATCTTCATCGGACCCAAGCCGGATACGATGCGCAGGCTCGGCAACAAGGTCGCCGCACGCAACCTGGCGATAGAGGTTGGCGTGCCGGTAATTCCCGCCACCGACCCGTTGCCCGACGACATTGAAGCGGTGAAGGCACTCGCAAAGACGATCGGCTATCCGGTGATGCTGAAGGCATCGTGGGGCGGCGGCGGCCGCGGCATGCGCGCCATCCGCTCGGAAGCCGATCTCGCCCGTGAGGTGACGGAGGGCAAGCGCGAAGCGAAAGCCGCCTTCGGCAAGGACGAGGTCTATCTCGAAAAGCTGATCGAGCGCGCCCGCCATGTCGAGGTGCAGGTGCTGGGCGACACACACGGCAATGCCGTGCACCTGTTCGAGCGCGATTGCTCGATCCAGCGCCGCAACCAGAAGGTGGTCGAGCGCGCGCCGGCGCCGTATCTCGAAATGTCACGGCGCGAGGAGCTCTGCGATTATGCACTGAAGATCGCTCGCGAGACGAGCTATATCGGCGCCGGCACGGTCGAGTTCCTGCAGGATGCCGACACCGGCAAATTCTATTTCATCGAGGTCAACCCGCGCATCCAGGTCGAGCACACCGTCACCGAGCAGGTGACCGGCATCGACATCGTCAAGGCGCAGATTCACATCCTCGACGGTTTCGCCATCGGTACGCCGGAATCGGGTGTGCCGGCGCAGAAGGAGATCAGGCTCAACGGCCACGCGCTGCAGTGCCGCATTACCACGGAAGATCCCGAGCACAATTTCATTCCCGACTATGGCCGCATCACCGCCTATCGCGGCGCCACCGGTTTCGGCATCCGCCTCGATGGCGGCACCGCCTATTCCGGCGCGGTCATCACCCGTTTTTACGACCCGCTGCTGGAGAAGGTGACGGCCTGGGCACCGACGCCGGCCGAAACCATCGCCCGCATGAACCGCGCGCTGCGCGAGTTCCGTATTCGCGGCGTGGCGACCAACCTCACCTTCCTCGAGGCGATCATAAACCATCCGAGTTTCGCCGATAATTCCTACACGACCAAGTTCATCGACACGACGCCGGAACTGTTCGCGAGCGTGAAGCGGCAGGATCGCGCGACCAAGCTGCTCAACTACCTGGCCGATGTCAGCGTCAACGGCCATCCCGAGACGCGCGGCCGGCCGCAGCCGAAGGCTGATGCGGCGGCACCCATGGTGCCCTATCTCAACGGCAATGTGCCCGACGGCAGCAAGCAGAAGCTCGATGCGCTTGGGCCGGAGAAATTCGCGGCTTGGATGCGCGCACAGAAAGAGGTGCTGGTCACCGACACGACGATGCGCGACGGACACCAATCCCTGCTCGCGACGCGGGTGCGCACATATGACATCGCTGGCATTGCTGGCACCTATGCGCGTGCGCTGCCGCAGCTTTTGTCGCTCGAATGCTGGGGCGGGGCGACCTTCGACGTCGCCATGCGCTTCCTCACTGAAGACCCGTGGGAACGGCTGTCGCTGGTGCGCGAGGCAGCGCCCAATTTGTTGCTGCAGATGCTTTTGCGCGGCGCCAACGGCGTCGGCTACACCAACTATCCCGACAATGTCGTCCAGCATTTCGTCAAACAGGCCGCCGCCGGCGGCATCGACCTGTTCCGCGTCTTCGACTGTTTGAACTGGGTCGATAATATGCGGGTCGCCATGGACGCGGTCGGCGCCGAAGGCAAACTGATCGAAGCGGCGATCTGCTACACCGGCGATATACTCGACCCGGCCCGCGCCAAATACGACCTCAAATACTATGTCGCGCTGGCCAGAGAGCTGCAGGCGGCCGGCGCCCATATCATCGCGGTCAAGGACATGGCCGGGCTTCTGAAGCCGAGTGCTGCCCGCACACTGTTCAAAGCGCTGCGCGAGGCGACCGATCTGCCGATCCATTTCCACACGCACGACACGTCAGGCCTGTCGGCGGCGACGGTGCTGGCGGCGGTGGACAGCGGCGTCGACGCCATCGACGCGGCGATGGATTCCTTGTCCGGCAATACCTCGCAGCCTTGCCTGGGCTCGATCATCGAAGCGCTGAAGGGCACCGGGCGGGATCCGGGTCTCGATCCGCAATGGATCAGGAAGATTTCGTTCTACTGGGAGGCGGTGCGCAACCAGTATGCCGCCTTCGAGAGCGACCTGAAGGGGCCGGCTTCGGAAGTCTACCTGCACGAAATGCCAGGCGGGCAGTTCACCAATCTCAAGGAACAGGCGCGCTCGCTCGGTCTGGAGACACGCTGGCACGAAGTGGCACAGACCTATCACGACGTCAATCTGATGTTCGGTGACATCGTCAAGGTGACACCGTCGTCCAAGGTTGTCGGCGACATGGCGCTGATGATGGTAAGCCAGGACCTGACGGTTGCCGATGTCGAAAATCCGGCCAGGGATATCGCCTTCCCGGATTCGGTCGTGTCGATGCTGCGCGGCGATCTCGGCCAGTCGCCCGGCGGTTGGCCGGAGGCACTGCAGAAGAAGGTGCTTAAGGGCGACAGGCCAATCACGGCCCGGCCTGGCTCCCTGCTGAAGCCGGCCAATCTCAAGGCCAGCCGCAAGGAGATCGAAGACAAGCTCGAGCGCAAGCTCAGCGAATTCGAGTTCGCCTCATGGCTGATGTACCCGAAGGTTTTCTCCGACTTTACCGCAGCCCAGGAAACCTACGGGCCGGTCAGTGTGCTGCCGACGCCGACCTATTTCTACGGCATGAAGCCGGAAGACGAGATCTTTGTCGACATCGAGAAGGGCAAGACGCTGGTGGTGCGCTGCCTGGCCATCGGCGATGTCGACGAGAAGGGCATGGTCACTGTGTTCTTCGAGCTCAACGGCCAGCCACGCCGGGTCAAAGTGCCAGACCGTGCGCATGGCGCTTCCGCCGCCAAGGCGCGGCGCAAGGCCGAGCCGGGCAACGAGGCGCATGTCGGCGCGCCGATGCCGGGCGTCGTCTCGGCGCTCGCCGTTGCCGCCGGCCAGACGGTCAAGGCCGGTGACGTGCTGCTGTCGATCGAGGCGATGAAGATGGAAACGGCACTGCATGCCGAGCGCGACGGCACAATCGCCGAAGTTCTGGTCAAGACCGGCGATCAGATCGATGCCAAGGATCTGCTGATCGCATTCGGATGAGACAGAAATGTTGCCAGGCAGAGTTGTCTGCGTCTGGCGGCAGCCCTTCAGGCCGCATCGATAACAGCTTGACCCGCCGCCCCCGGTCGGGCATCGAACCGCTGCAAATTCGCCGCGACAGTTCCTGAGTCGCGGCATGGAAAACGACGCGGAGAAAAAATGGCCGACGACATCACCGAGACCAGCCAGACTGTTGCCGCCGGCCAGCTGCGTGCCTTCATCGAGCGCATCGAGCGGCTCGAGGAAGAGAAGAAGACGATCGCCGACGACATCAAGGAAGTGTTCGCCGAGGCCAAGGGCACCGGCTTCGACACCAAGGCGATGCGGTCGATCATCCGTCTGCGCAAGAAGGACCAGGCCGAGCGGCAGGAGGAGGAAAGCATCCTCGACCTCTACAAAGCCGCGCTCGGCATGGTGTAGGCTGGTAACAGCCTGGGCGCCGGTTGCGGCGCCCTCAACGGGTCGAACCATGAGCGAATTCGACTTTGGCGTCCGCCGCGCCTCGGAATTCCGCCAACGCGGCTTCTGGACGCTGTTTTCGGAACGGCATCCGGAAGAAAGGGCTCTGATGGCGCGGCGCGGACCCTGGTTCTGGCAGCGCGGGCTACCAGACTTCGCCTTGGTCCTTTCCATGTATGTCGCGCCGGCCCAGAACCATGTCGGCGTCTTCTTCGGCCGCAACGAGAAGTTCGGTGCCACGGAAGCCTGGTCGCGGTTGAAGCCGTTCCAGCCGGCGATCGAAGACAGGTTGAAGCTCAGGCCGGAACAGAGTTGCGAGGGCCTCGGCATCAATTCGCTGTGGCGGGTGAACTGCTTTGCCGAGGATAATTGGCCGGCCATGGCTGACTGGCTGGTGACGGAAGCATCGCGCTTCGAGCGCGCCGTTGCCGAGGTTCTCGGCGAGGTTGACGAAGCCGGTTCGTGAATTCGCCTGCCTGTCGGCGGCTTGGGCTCAGTTCGGCGTCGCCGTATCCCGGCCGATCTCGTCGAGATGCTGTTGCAGCGCCAGATGGTCGAGCGCGTCCATCCGTAGATTTACCAACAGCGAAATGCGGTTGTTGAGCATGCGATAGGCATCGGCAAAGGCAAGGTGCAGTTCGGCTTCGGTCCCCTCTGCCTTGGCTGGGTCCGGTATAGACCAGAGCGCGGTCATCGGATGACCCGGCCAGATCGGGCAAGATTCGTTTGCGGTGCTGTCGCAGAGCGTGAAGATGAAGTTCATTTCGGGCGCGTCGGGCTCGGCAAACTCGTCCCAGCCTTTCGAACGGGCGAAGCTCGTATCGTAGCTGAGGCTTTCGAGCAGCTGCAGTGCGTAGGGATTGACCTCGCCCTTCGGTTGCGAACCGGCGGAAAAGGCCTTGAACCTGCCGGCACCGATCCGATTGAGGATGGCTTCCCCAATGATGGATCGCGCCGAATTGGCGTTGCAAAGAAACAGCACGTTATAGACATTATCGCTCATCTCAAGACCTCCCTGTCAGGCGACTGGATGATGGAGGCGGCAAATTCCGGTAAGGTACCCTTGCCGAGATGCCGACAAGGGCGACGTAGAAAGGTTTCACGACCGTTTGATGACAATCTGTCAGATCATACGCTTGCGTGCCGATGATCGACTTGCGTTGACAGGCTTGCTGCTTTGGACATCTCTGCGGCTATCGAATGAGAGAAAGCCGCATCGATGAGTGCGCCAGAGACCTTCGAAGGCGAAGACGGCAAGGCAGGCCGTGCGGCGGGTTTCTTCCGCTCGCGCTGGCAAGGCACGACCGCGCTCGATCGGCTGTTTTGGCGCGATCTTGTCCTTGTCGGCACGGCGATCAACATCGCAGTGTCGGTGCTGGCGCTCATCCTCCTCGGGCTGAAGCTGCCGCTCGCTCTCGTTCTGGCGGTGCATTTCGCGCCGGTGCCGTACAATTTCTTTCTGACTTTTGCGGTGTGGCGGACCGCCGAAAAATCCGGAGGCGTCAAGGCTTCGCTGATGACGCTGGGGGCTGTGCTGTGGCTGATCCTGGTGGTGGTGGTCTGACAGCAAAGTGCTGCCCGGCAAAGGGCGGCCGCGGCCGTCCTTTCCCACCGTCGAATTCCTAGAACGGTTCATCGTTTCACGGAAACGCCGAACCGCTCTATCTCTTCGTTTTTGCGCAATTCCGGACGGAAAACCGTTCACACTTTTCCTGGAATTACTCTATCAGGCGGCCGGCTCGAATTTCAGCGCGACGCCATTGATACAATAGCGCAGGCCGGTCGGCGGCGGGCCGTCCTCGAAGACATGGCCAAGATGGCTGCCGCAGCGGGCGCAATGGCATTCGGTGCGGACCATGCCGTAGCTGCGGTCGACGGTCGTCTCGACCGAACCGGGCACCGGGTCGTTGAAGCTCGGCCAGCCGGTGCCGCTCTCGAATTTCAGCTTGGATTCGAACAAAGGCTGGTCGCAGCCGACGCAGGAAAAGGTGCCGGCGCGCTTCTCGTGAAGCAGGGCGCAGCTGCCCGGCCGCTCGGTGCCGTGGTTGCGCATCACCGCATATTGCTCCGGCGTCAGCCGGGCGCGCCATTCGGCATCGGTGCGGGTGACAGGGTAGGTGTGGCTATCCATTTGTTCGCCTCTTAGCTCATGCCGCTATTGGGGTTGTCTTCCCCCAGTTCGCCTTAAATAGGGATTCGGTACGGCGTTTGCCGGTATTTCGATCCTGCCGCGAAGAATTCCTCAGGCGATCGCCGCGAGGTACCGCGCAACCGACCCTGCAAATGCCATCTTTGCGTCTCCGATGACGTTCTGGTTCCACCATGCGCCATAGATATGGTCGAACGCGAAAGGTTCCAGCGCAGCCTTGATGCCGAGCACTTTCGCCGCATTGAGCGGGATGTAGTTGGGGTAGCTGTACATGAAACTGACATGGCGGCGGGTCGGCGTCACCTGCAAGATGTCGCCGGCCAGGATGGCGTCGCCGCCGGCTCGCTTCCAGTGCAGCACCTGGCCACCGGCAAAGTGACCGCCGCAACGGATAAGCGTCAGCAAGGGGTTTAGGGCGCGCGTCTCGCCCTCCCAACTGACAACAGCCGGATGCGGCCGCATGATCCACTGACGGTCATCGGCGTGCAGGTAGATCGGAACGCCGCCAAACGCCTCGCTCCACTCGACCATTGCCGAATAATAATGGCAGTGCGAAATGGCGATCGCGGCCAGGCCGCCTCGTCGGTTGATTTCGGCCACCGCCTCGTCGCTGACCATCGAGATGCAGTCCCACAGCAGATTGCCGTGCGGCGTTTGCGCCAGCAGCGCCCGCTGACCGATGGCGAAGCGCGGCTCGAGGCCGAAGGCGAGCACGCCGGCATCGTCCTTGATCACGATCCGATGCCCGTCGGCGAGCTCTTCCGGCGTGATCCAGGCCTGGCCCTCCCAGCGCACATATTGCCGCTCGTCCTCGCAGATCGGGCAATGGTCCGGCGGCGCGGCTGCTGCCGCGAACTGGACGCCACATTGCAGGCAGAGGAAACATGTCATCGGTCTTCCTGTCTTGCGTACCGAAAATCCATTCAGTGCTTCCTTGAAAGCTGCTTCGTCGCGGCTTCGAGCCCGGCGAGCGTCAGCGGAAACATGCGGCCGCCAAAGATATCGCGGATCATGGCGATCGAATGAGTATAGCCCCAGTGTTTCTCATTTTCCGGGTTGAGCCACACCGCGTTCGGCCATTGCTGCAGCAGACGGCCGAGCCAGACGACGCCGGCCTCCGGATTCCAGTGCTCGACCGAGCCGCCGGGATGCGCGATCTCATAGGGGCTCATCGAGGCGTCGCCGACGACGATCACCTTGTAGTCCGGACCGTATTTGTGGAGGAGATCAAAGGTCGGAATCACCTCCGCATGGCGGCGGCGATTGTCCTTCCACACACCTTCGTAAAGGCAGTTGTGGAAGTAGAAATATTCGAGCTGGCGGAATTCGGCGCGAGCGGCCGAAAACAGCTCCTCGACGCTTTTGATGTGGTCGTCCATCGAGCCGCCGACATCGAAGAACATCAGCAGCTTCACGGCATTGCGCCGTTCGGGCCGCGTCTTGACGTCGAGATAGCCGTGCTCGGCCGTGGCGTGGATGGTGCCGGGCAGGTCGAACTCCTCCTCGGCGCCTTCGCGCACCCAGCGGCGCAGGCGCTTCAGCGCGATCTTGATGTTGCGGGTGCCGAGCTCGAGGGCATCGTCGAAATTCCTGAACTCGCGCTTGTCCCAGACTTTCACCGCGCGGCGGTTGCGGCTTTCATGCTGGCCGATGCGAACGCCTTCGGGATTGTAGCCGTAGGCGCCGAAGGGTGAGGTGCCGCCGGTGCCGATCCATTTCGAGCCACCCTGGTGGCGGCCCTTCTGTTCGTCCAGCCGCTTCTTCAGCGTTTCCATCAGCTTTTCGAAACCGCCGAGCGCTTCGACCAGCTTTTTCTCCTCATCGGTCAGGTGTTTTTCGGCAAGCCGGCGCAGCCATTCCTCCGGAATGTTTCCGACATCGACCGCGTTTTCGCCAGCCAGCGCTTCGACGCCGTTGAAAACGTGCGAAAAGACCTGGTCGAAACGGTCGAGGTGGCGCTCGTCCTTCACCAGTGCTGAGCGGGCGAGATAGTAAAATCCCTCGACGTCATAGTCGACCAGCCCCGCCTCCAGCCCTTCGAGCAGCCACAGATATTCTCGGAGCGAGACGGGAACCCGCGCAGCCTTCAGTTCGAGGAAAAAGGGGATGAACATCGCACTGCCTATAGCAGGTCATACTCGATGAAGCCGGTCCGCCGCGCCACGTGGTCGTAGGGCTTGCGCGCTGTGGTGTTGGTTTCGTGGGTCATCCAGTAGACGTTCTTGACCCCGACCTTGCCGGCTTCCTGCTTGACCGCTTCGATCAGGGCGGCGCCGACGCCCTTGCCGCGCACCTCCGGGTCGGCGAACAGGTCCTGCAGATAGCAGTTGTTTATCTGCGACCAGCAGGAGCGATGGTAGAGATAGTGGGTCAGGCCGACCGCCTTGCCGTCGAGGGTGGCGATGAACCCCTTCGGTTCGAACTCACCCGCCGTGAACAGCCGCTTCCAGGTGACGGCGTAGACCTCCTCCGGCAGTCTGGTTTCGTAGAAGGTGAGGTAGGCACTCCACAGACGCTGCCAGTCGGCGTGGTCGGATTGCGCCAGTGGGCGGACGGTAATCCCGGTCATTTCATTTCCCTTCCGAAGCTTCATGCCCAAGCTGCCTCGGTGCCCGGCCGGCGGCAACGGTCCAGCAACGGGAAAGCGCTGTCCGACGCCTATGCCGGCCCTCCGCTATGGCTCCGGGCGTTCGTCGAAAGCCAAATCGTTGGCTTTTCGTCGGCCTTTGGCCGACCGCTCCTCACCCCTGCCTTCTCGCCATAAACGCCAGGCGCTCGAACAGATGCACGTCCTGTTCGTTCTTCAAAAGCGCACCATGCAATTTCGGCAGCGCATTCTTCGGGTCGGCGCGCAGATCCTCGGGCGCGATGTCATCGGCGACCAAGAGTCTGATCCAATCGAGCGCCTCGGAGGTCGACGGCTTCTTCTTCAGGCCAGGCACGTCGCGGATCTCGTAGAACTGGGTCAATGCGGCGCGCACCAGGTTCTGCTTGATGCCGGGATAGTGCACGTGGACTATCCTGTGCAGCGTCTCGACGTCGGGGAAGCGGATATAGTGGAAGAAGCAGCGGCGCAGGAAGGCGTCCGGCAGTTCCTTCTCGTTGTTGGAGGTGATGATGACGATCGGGCGCACGGCGGCGCGGATCGTTTCGCCGGTCTCGTAGACGAAGAACTCCATCCTATCGAGTTCCTGCAACAGGTCGTTGGGGAACTCGATATCGGCCTTGTCGATCTCGTCGATCAGAAGCACGACCTTCTTGCCTGCGGCGAAGGCGTCCCACAGCTTGCCGCGGTTGATATAGTTCCTGATGTCGTTGAAGCGCTCGTCGCCGAGCTGGCTGTCGCGCAGCCGCGAGACGGCATCATACTCGTAGAGACCTTGCTGCGCCCTTGTCGTCGACTTGACATGCCATTCGATCAGCTCGAGGCCGAGCGCCGCCGCCACTTGCCTGGCCAGTTCGGTCTTGCCGGTGCCGGGCTCACCCTTGACCAGCAATGGCCGCTCCAGCGCAATCGCCGCATTGACCGCTACCATCAGATCCTTGTCGGCGACATAGGCCGCCGTGCCTTCGAAACGCATTCTTGCTCCTCGGTTTGTGACGGCAACCGTAAGGAGACAGTCCAGCCTGTGCAAGGCACGGCGGCGAGGCGCGGTGAAACCTTCGTGTCGCGCAGGTCCCAGGCAGGGCTTTGTGACGAATTAAGCCGGCGAACATGGCCATCTCTCTGGCGCTTGGTCGATCGTCAGCCTATATTGGTCGTGACGGTCTGCGCTTCCCGGCAGGAGAACATTTTCCCCGGGGCCTTAATGATCCCTAGGGAGCTGTCCCTGGGAAGACCCGTGGGTTTTCTCATACGGCGCCCACCTACTTTGTAGGTTCCCGGGATCGCTCTCTCCACCGGTTGTGTGGATCGTCACTCGACGCAAGGGATCCACTCACACTTCGGTGGATCATGCGGTAGAAAACGTCGCCCCCAAAGCTCCAACCAGATCCGACCTTTTCTACCTTGGCTCCATGACCTCTCCAAAAGAACTGAAAAAACATCTCCGCAAGGAAGCACTCGGGCGCCGCGACGCGCTCGATCCATTCTGGCGGGTGGAGGCAGCGCTCGAAATGGCCGAGACGGCGCGGGACAGCATAGCGATAGAGCCTGGCCAGATTGTCTCCGGCTTCTGGCCGATGCGCTCGGAAGTCGATATCCGGCCGCTGATGTTCGCCTTGCGCGAAAAGGGAGCAAGGCTTTGCCTGCCTGCGATTCTCGACAAGACGACCATCGTCTTTCGCGAACTGGTGCGTGGCGCACCGATGATCGACATGGGGTTCGGCACCGTCGGACCGCATGAGGAGGCGGAGGTGCTCGATCCCCAGGTGATGCTCGTGCCGCTCGCGGCCTTCGACGTGCGCGGCCACCGGATCGGATACGGCGCCGGTTATTACGACCGCGCGATCGCGCGGCTGGTCGACAAGGGGCAGCCGCCGCGGCTGATCGGCATTGCTTTCGACTGCCAGGAGGTGGCGCTGGTGCCGGACGAGCCGCATGACGTGATCATCTCGGAAATACTCACCGAGAACGGGTTGCGCCGGTTCGCGCCGAAATTGTAGATAAGTTCCTGGACGCATGGTCTTTTGCGAAAGTCATGCAGCTTTTTGCTTCGCTGACCTTCGGTTCGGATCATGCTTATATGAGACTTCTCTTCCTCGGCGATATGGTCGGCAAGACGGGACGCACGGCGGTGTGGGAACAACTGCCCGGCCTGATCTCGGATTTCAAACTCGACTTCGTCATCGTCAATGGCGAGAACGCCGCCGGCGGCTTCGGCATCACCGAAGAGATCTTTCGCGAGACGATCTCGGCGGGCGCTGATGTCGTCACCACCGGCAATCATGTCTGGGACCAGCGCGATGCGCTGGCTTTCGCGCCCCGCGAGGAACGGTTCCTGCGTCCGTCCAATTTCCCCAAGGGCACGCCGGGGCGCGGCTCCGGCGTCTACATTGCCAGGAATGGCGCGCGCGTTCTGGTCGCCAACATCATGGGCCGGGTGTTCATGCATCCCGAACTCGATGATCCGTTCCAGGCCGGTGAGCGCGAGCTTGCCGCCTGCCCGCTCGGCGAGCAGGCCGATGCGGTGGTCATCGATTTCCATGCCGAGGCGACCTCTGAAAAAATGTGCTTTGCGCATTTCGTCGACGGCCGCGCCAGTCTGGTCGTCGGCACCCACACGCACCAGCCGACCGGCGACCACCATATCCTCAATGGCGGCACCGGCTATATCTCCGACGCCGGCATGTGCGGCGACTATGATTCCTCGCTCGGCATGGACAAGGAGGAGCCGCTCAACCGGTTTCTGTCGAAGGTGCCGAAAGGACGCTTCGAGGCGGCGACCGGCCCGGCGACATTGTGCGGCGTCGGTGTCGACATTTCGGATCGCAGCGGCCTGACCGAGCGGATTGCGCCGTTTCGCCGCGGACCGAGGCTCGAGGAAACGGCGCCATCTTTCTGGTTGTGACATTGATATCAACGCCTGCGATACCTAACTGCCGGCGACACTGCTCTAGATCGTAAGAGGGGACGACCTCCATGCAGCTCATCGAATTCCTGGCGCCGCATTTCGCCTTTGTCTCCGATCCGACCGCGTGGGTCGCGTTGCTGACGCTGATCGTGCTGGAGGTCGTGCTCGGCATCGACAATCTGATCTTCATCTCGATCCTGACCAACAAATTGCCGGAGGCGCAACGGGCCCGCGCCCGGCGGCTCGGCATTTCTGCCGCGCTGATCATGCGGCTGGTGCTGCTTGCCACCATCTCGATCATCGTCCAGTTGACGGCGCCGGTATTCACCGCTTTCGGCCATGGCTTTTCCTGGCGCGATCTGATCCTGATCGCCGGGGGCCTGTTCCTCGTCTGGAAGGCGACCAAGGAGATACACCACACGGTCGATCTCGAGGATCACCAGGACACGATGATGGGCGAGACGCTGCAGCTTTCGATGGCCGGCGCCATCTTCCAGATCCTGCTGCTCGACCTCGTCTTCTCGATCGATTCGATCATCACCGCGGTCGGCATGACCGACGAGATCGCCATCATGTACATCGCCGTCATCGTGGCAGTCACAGTGATGATGCTGGCGGCCGGGCCGCTTGCCGATTTCATCGCCAAGAACCCCAGCATCGTCATGCTGGCGCTGAGTTTCCTGCTGATGATCGGCATGACGCTGATCGCCGACGGCATGGGTTTCCATGTGCCGAAGGGCTACATCTACGCCGCCATGGGGTTCTCGGCGCTGGTCGAGGGCCTCAACATGCTGTCGCGGCGTCGGAGAAAGGCAAAGGCCGGCGGGCACTGAGTCAAGCATGAAAGGAGGCGCTATGAGCAGGAAGGAGCTTAGCCAGGTTCAGCGCGACCAGTTTGCCAAGCCGGCTGATTTGCCTGACGACAGAATCGATACTTCCGACATTCCGGAAGTCCCGACCGAGAACTGGATTAACGGTCGCCGCGGGCATCTCTATCGACCGCTGAAAGCAACCGGTGACCATTCGACTCGACGCTGATGTGCTGTCCTGGTTCAAGGAGCACGTTGTGGTGGCTATCAAACCGAGTTCAATCGCGTGCTCCGTCGTCACGTGGCGGAGCAGGAAAAGCGGCGGTCCTGAGCGGTTCAGCTAAACTGCAGCCACACCTTTCGGGTGACGGTCGCCGATCAAGCCAAGCGTCAGCCCTTGCTCCAGCCACGCTTTGGCGCCGGCGAGCACGAGCGCGAAGCCATCGGTCGAGCCGATCGCCTGCTTGACCTGTTCATCGGGACTGCCGGCAAAACCGAAATTGCGAACCTCGACAAAGGTCGTGCCGCCCGGCATCTCGGTAAAAGTCCAGACCACCGTGGTCGGCGGATCGCTCCATTGCATGACGATCTTTTCGTTCCTGACGATCTCGCCGACCGTGACCGGCGCCGAGACGTCATACATGCGCCATTCCCAGCGAACCTCCTTGCCGCTGTCGAGCCTGTCGCTACCATGAGTGAACCAGAATTTCCTGGTGATCGCCGGATCGACGATGGCTTCGAACACTTCTGCAACCGGCCGCCGGATCAGCATGCCGGCTTCGGCGACCGGTGTCTCGCGGATTTCCATGTCGTCCTCCTTCTCAAGTCGATGCCGCCCCTGTCGCCAGGCGTCGGGGTCACCAGGCGTCTGGTTCGCGCACCAGGTGAATGATGTTGGCCGGATTGGTGATCCAGCCGCCACGAAAACCTTCGCCGAGCGCCTCGATGGCGTCGCAGCGCACGACGCCGGCCTTGGCGAGATGATCGGCGGCGCCCGGAAAATCGTCGGTGAACAGCTCCAGCCAGACCTCGGCCTGGCTCAGCATCGGCGCTTCGTCGATCCACAGGCGATTGGGGCCGAGTTCGAAACCGATGGCCGGCGCCTTGGCCGTGAACGGCTTTAGGCCGACAACATCGCGGTAGAAGGCGATCGTCTCCTGATATTGATGGGGCGGCACTTTCATGGCGATGTTGATGCCGCCGGTGATTTTCGCAGCCATTCTTTCCTCCGTCTTCTCAGATATTGTCTTCATTGGCGGGCTCGCCCTTCATCTCGCTGCGGTAATAGCCGTCGCGTAGGTTGATCCCGTATTCGACATAGGCCTTCATGCAGGCCAGCATCTGCGACCAACCCTCGCAGTTGAGGTAAGACTTCTCCAGCCCGACCGCGTCCTCGTGCCAGCCGGTCTCGGCGATGGTGACAAAGGTGCCGCCGTCGTCCAGCGGCTCGAAATTCATCTCGATGCGGGTCTTGTAGGCCGGCTTACCGGCGGCGTCGGTTGCGTCCCAGCGCAGCACGATGCGGCTGTCTTTCTTCACCTCGTCGACCTCGACCGGCACCTTGCCCCACCAGACGACGCCGGCGCCCGCCACCAGCGGCGCGCTGGCGCCGCCGATCGTGGTGAAATACCCGCTGAGCTTGTTCGGATTGACGACCGCGTCGAAAACTTCGGCGACCGGTTTGCCGATGCGGCCCGAAACTCTGAATCCAAGAGACATATCCACAGCTCCTTCCTTGATCAGATCAGTATTATGTTATAAAAATATAACATGTCAAGCCAAGCGCAGGACGACGATGTTTTCAAGGCGCTGGCGCATCCGCGCCGGCGAGCACTGCTGGACGAACTGAAGGACGCGCCGCGGACCACCGGCATGCTGTGCGATGCCTTTCCCGACATGGACCGCTGCACCGTCATGCTGCATCTGAAAGTGTTGGAGGAAGCCGACCTGGTGGTGGCGCGGCGCGAGGGGCGCGAGCGCTGGAACCATCTCAATGCGCTGCCGATCAAGCAGATCCACGACCGCTGGATCAGCCAGTACGCCACGCATGCGATCAGCATTCTCGACCGGCTGAAATCCGATCTGGACGGGTGAATGGCTGCAGGAAATGCAGCTGGCGGGCGTGTTGCGCACCCACCGTTACGGCGCGGCTGGACGAATTGAGCCGATTTATCTATAAGCCGGCCATTCCGACATAGAGCGCCGTACGTCCATCCGGACGCACCAGGAACGCTCTGAAATTATGAATTCGAGCATTTTGGCAAAAGGCGAGGTCTCGCTGCAGGATGCTCTGCCAAGAAGACGACAGGGGTGCCATGGCTGGCCATTCACAGTTCAAGAACATCATGCACCGCAAGGGCCGCCAGGACGCGGTGCGGTCGAAAATGTTTTCCAAACTGGCGCGCGAAATAACCGTCGCCGCCAAGAGCGGCACGCCGGATCCGTCGATGAACCCGCGCCTGCGCTTGGCCGTGCAGAACGCCAAAGCGGTGTCGATGCCGAAGGACAATATCCAGCGCGCCATCAACAAGGCGTCGATGGGCGACGCCGAGACTTACGAAGCCGTGCGCTACGAAGGCTACGGGCCGGGCGGCGTTGCGCTGATCGTCGAGGCGCTGACCGACAACCGCAACCGCTCGGCGTCGAATGTGCGCGCCGCCTTCACCAAGGCCGGTGGGGCGATGGGCGAAACCGGCTCGGTGTCGTTCATGTGGGACCGTGTCGGCGAGATCTTCTATCCGGCGTCAGCCGGCAGTGCCGAGAAGGTCATGGACGCGGCGATCGAAGCCGGTGCCGACGACGTCCAGTCGGACGAGGAAGGCCACACGATCTATTGCGCCTTCGAGAACCTCGGCGAAGTGTCGAAGGCGCTGGAAGGGGCGCTCGGCGAGGCTGAATCGGTGAAGCCGATCTGGAAGCCGCAAACCAACATCGCGGTCGACGAGGAGCGGGCACAATCGCTGATGAAGCTGGTCGCGACGCTTGAGGACGATGACGACGTGCAGAGTGTCTACGCCAATTTCGAGGTCGACGACGAGACCATGGCGAAGCTCAGCGCCGCATGAGCACAGCTCAGCCCGAAGACATGAGCAAAGCTCAGTCTGACATGAGCAAAGCTCAGTCCGAGATGATCCCACAGGCGCTGCCTCAGGTCCGCATCACCTATTGCACGCAGTGCCAGTGGCTGCTGCGGGCCGGCTGGATGGCGCAGGAGCTGCTCTCGACTTTCGGAACGGATCTGGGCGAGGTCACGCTGGTGCCCGGCACCGGCGGCATCTTCACCATCAGCTGCAACGAGACGCTTGTGTGGGACCGCAAGCGCGACGGCGGCTTTCCCGATGCCGCAAAGCTCAAGCAACTGGTCCGCGACGTCATCGATCCGGATCGCGATCTCGGTCATGCCGATCGTAAGGGCCACAAGTCAAAAGACCCTGCTGCCTGACGCAGGTCTTTTAGATTTCTGCCCTCATTCACCGCCACGCCACGATAAAGCAGCCCAGCGCCACGATTGCGGTTATGGTGCGGACGTGGTTCCACATCACCCAGTCCCTGAGATAGGTGGCCCACACGGCGGCGCCGTTGGCGCCGGCCGGATCGACGGCGGCCAGCGCGTTGTTGAGCGGCACGTTGAAGATCATGGTCACGATCAGGTTGCCGACGACGTAGGTCAGGGCGCCGGCGAGAAGCCAAAACGAACCCGGCTGGTTCCAGCCGATGATAGCGCCGACTGCGAGGACGAGGCAGACCAGTCCGGTGCCGAAAAGCGCCGTCATGAACATCGGCGTCACCGCAGTGACATTGATCGAATTCATGGCGGCGATGCCGCCCGCGGCAGGCATGCGGGCGAGGCCCGGCATGACGAAGCTGGAAAATGCGAAGAAGACACCAGCGACGACGCCCGAGCCGAGCGCGGCAATGAAGGTGAGGGCGGGAAGCAGCTTCATGATCATGTCAGTTGCTCCAGATGCCCGTAGCGGCGGTTTCGGTTGCATAAGTGGAAAAGTCTTTGGGGGCGCGGCCGAGCACGCGCTCGACGCCGTCGGTTAGCGCCTCGTTGCGGCCGTCGAGCACCTCGGTGAACAACTCGTTGAGCAGCCAGGCGAACTCGGCCGGCAACTCGTACCCGGCTACTGCGGCGGTGAACTCGGCATGCGAAATCCGTTTGAACCGAATGTCGCGGCCGCTCGCCTTGCCGATCTCGGCGATCGCGTCGGCGAAACTCAGCAGCCTTGGTCCAGTCAGCTCGTACAGCTGGCCGACATGGCCTTGCCGGGTGAGCACCGTCACGGCGGCGTCGGTGATATCGTCGGCGTCGACGAACGGCTCTCCGACAGTGCCGACCGGCAAAGCCACCTCACCGGCGTGCAGTGGATCGAGCAAAAAACTCTCGCTGAAATTCTGCGAAAACCAGGCGCAGCGCAGGATCGTCCAGTCGGCGCCTGAGGCCTTCAGCATCTCTTCGGCGCGTTGCGCTTCCGTTTCGCCGCGCCCCGACAGCAGCACCAGCCGGCGCACACCGCGCTCCACGGCAAGGTTGGCGAAGGCGCCGACCGCTTCGGCCGCACCGGGCACCGCAAGATCAGGATAGTAGCTGATGTAGACGGCGCCGACACCATCAAGCGCGTGTTCCCAGGTCGTGTTGTTTTCCCAGTCGAAGGGCGGCGTGCCCGAGCGCGAGCCGATCCGCACCGGCAGGCCTTGCGCCGTCAGCCTGTCCGCGAGACGACGGCCGGTTTTGCCGGTGCCGCCGAGGATCAAAGTCGGTTTTTTCGCTGTGTCGTTCATGGTGGTTCTCCTTTATCTAGAAAACATGAGCAATCCTCACATTTGCAAAACGTGATAAATCCTCGTATTTTGCGAGTCAAGCCAATTTATCGATCATAGCCAGGAGACAGTGATGGAAGGCTCGACCGTTTCGGGTTCACAGGATGGCCAGATCGCATCCCCGCGCCGGGCGCCAAGCCAGCAACGCAGCCGCGAGCGGGTCGAGCGGATGCTGGCCGCAGCCTCCGCGCTGATCGCCGAGCAAGGCAGCGATGCCATGCGCATGGGCGAAGTGGCGGAACGGGCCGGCGTGTCGATCGGTTCGCTCTACCAGTTCTTTCCGGACAAGCGGGCGATCGTCTGGGCGCTGGCCGAGCGCTACACCGCCGAAAGCCAGGCCTGCATCTCCGCAGCACTTGCAGAAGTCAGCGATGCCGAAGAGCTGCGACGGGCATTTTCGGAGCTGGTGGATATCTATTACGGGCTGTTCCTGGCCGAGCCGGTGATGCGCGACATCTGGTCGGGCACACAGGCCGACAAGGCGCTGCGCGAACTCGAGCTTGCCGACAGCCGGGCCAACGCCGAATTCCTCACCGCCGTGCTGAAGCGGCTGCGCCCCACCGCCGATCCGGCGGCGCTGGAAACGACGGCGTTTCTCATCTGGCAGATGGGCGAGGCCACCATGCGGCTGGCGATCTCGGTCGGGCGGCAAGAAGGCGACCGGCTGGTTGCGGCCTACAAGCGGATGGCGCTGCGCGAACTGGTCGGCGAATAGAGCCGGAGACTACCGGCCGAAATAATCCCGTAGCATTTCCGTGCGCTCATCTTCCGCGCACATCGCCATGCGGCCGAGGCTGAACCGGCCTCTATGAAGGGCGACAACGGCCAATGCGCAGTTTACGGTCGGGTCGTCCGCCGAAACTGCCAGATCCCGCAAGGCCAATTCGAAAAGGATCTGCCACGCAGTTTTGTAGTGCGGTTCGATCCAATCCGGAATCGGCGGGTTCCGGTCGTAGGCCAATCGCGCTTCTTCGATCGTCGCGGCCAGGCCGTAAGCTCCCCAATATACTGGAGTTTGGCCTTCGGAGATGCGAGTCAGTTCCACAACCGCGGCGTAAGATGCGTCTCCAACATCGCCCTGATGATGCAGTTCGTTCCAGAGCTCGTCCCAGACCGACTTGTCATCGTAGTGAACGGCCAGCCTTCGCAAGGCCGGTCGTGGATCATAAACGACCTTGTATCCGCCCGTGAGGCCGGACCATCGTTCATCGTTGAATGCCATCATGTCGCCGTCCTTCGCCAACCAGTCGACCCTCCTGTGCCGGGTGGCTCCGGTCAACAAAAAACCCGCCACGAGGGCGGGTTCCTGATCTGCGAAAGGCCTGGGGCTTAGAGGCCAAATCCTTCGAAACGCTTCTTGAACTTGGAGAGGCGGCCGCCGCGGTCGAGCAGGGTCTGCTGACCGCCGGTCCAGGCCGGATGGGTGGTCGGGTCGATGTCGAGGTTCATCGTGTCGCCCTCCTTGCCCCAGGTCGAACGGGTCATGTATTCGGTGCCGTCGGTCATGACGACCTTGATGGTGTGGTAGTCGGGATGGATGTCGGTCTTCATTGTGCTATTCCTGGTTCGCCGGCGCTGCTGACGGGCATAAAGCCTGCGTCGATGCGCCCCTTTTTAAAACTCGAAGCCGCAGCTATTGAGGAGCCACGGCTTTTAAAAACGGTCGGCGAGCCTATACATCAGCCGGAATTGAATCACAAGGCCGCGGCAAGCGCATATTAAGGCGCATACAAAAAGAGCCAGAGGAAACGGTCATGGCGCACACCAGCGGCGATGCAGACGAGCGTAGGCGCTCGCTCAAGCCGCTGCGGGGCCTGTTCCCCTATGTCACCCGCTACCGGAAGATGGTCATTGGCGCGGTCGTCTCGCTGACCGTAGCGGCGGCGACGACGCTGGCGCTGCCGCTGGCCGTGCGGCGCATGATCGACCACGGCTTTTCAGCTTCCGATTCCAGTTTCATCGCCGAGTATTTCGCCATGCTGGTGGTGATGGCTGCCTTGCTCGCCGCGGCGTCGGCCAGCCGCTACTATTTCGTCATCACGCTGGGCGAGCGCGTCGTCGCCGACATCCGCAGCGATGTCTTCCGCCATGTCACGACGCTGTCGCCGTCTTTCTTCGACACGGCTCAGTCAGGCGAGATTGTGTCGCGGCTCGCCGCCGACACGACGCAGGTCAAGTCGGCGGTCGGTGCCACCGCATCGGTGGCGCTGCGCAACGTCATACTCGGTCTCGGCGCCGTGGCGATGATGGTCTTCACCAGCCCGAAACTGTCGGGCCTCGTCATTGCCGCTATCCCGGTGATCGTGCTGCCGCTGGTCGCCTTCGGCCGCTCGGTGCGGCGCAAATCGCGGCTGGCGCAGGACACGCTGGCCGACGCCACGGCCTATGCCAGCGAGCAGATCGGCGCGGTGCGCACGCTGCAGGCCTTCACCAACGAGAAACTGGTCACCGGGAATTTTTCATCTGCCGTGGAAGCCGCGTTCGAGGCGGCGCGATCTT
Organism: Mesorhizobium sp. M5C.F.Cr.IN.023.01.1.1; assembly: GCF_003997585.1. Classification (NCBI taxonomy): domain Bacteria; kingdom Pseudomonadati; phylum Pseudomonadota; class Alphaproteobacteria; order Hyphomicrobiales; family Phyllobacteriaceae; genus Mesorhizobium; species Mesorhizobium sp. M5C.F.Cr.IN.023.01.1.1. The sequence goes on from NZ_RZSU01000011.1 coordinate 46,357, forward strand.
CGATCTTTGCCCGATCTTTCCTCACCTTCTTCGCCATCTTCATGATCTTTTCCTCGGTGGTGGCGGTGCTGTGGTTCGGATCGCGCGACGTGCTTGGCGGCACGCTGTCGCCGGGCACGCTCGGCCAATTCCTGCTCTATTCGGTGTTCGCCGCCGGCGCCCTCGGTGCGCTGTCGGAAGTGTGGGGCGAGCTTGCCCAGGCGGCGGGTGCTGCCGAACGGCTGACCGAGATCCTGGCCGAGAAGCCCGCGATCCAAGCCCCCCTGCATCCGAAACTGCTGCCGGCGACGGCCAGAGGCGCAATAAGTTTCGACGACGTATCCTTCTCCTATCCGGCCGGGCCCGACCGCGCCGCCGTCCACGGTCTGAGTTTCCAGGTCAAGTCCGGCGAGACGGTGGCGATCGTCGGCCCGTCGGGCGCCGGCAAGAGCACCGTCTTTTCGCTGCTTCTGCGCTTCTATGACCCCGAGATCGGCAAGATCATGATCGACGGCGTAAATGTGCGCGAGGCCGATCCCGTCGCCATACGAGAGCGCATCGCCATTGTGCCGCAGGATGTCACCATCTTCGCGGCCAGCGCGCGTGACAATATCGGCTTCGGCCGTCCGGACGCCAGCCAGGCCGAGATCGAGGCGGCGGCCAAGGATGCGCTTGCCGACGAGTTCATCCTGAAGCTCGAGAAAGGCTATGACAGCGAGGTCGGCGAGCGCGGCGTGACCCTGTCCGGCGGCCAGCGCCAGCGCGTGGCGATTGCCCGCGCGATTCTGCGGGATGCGCCGATCCTTCTGCTCGACGAGGCGACCTCGGCACTCGACGCCGAAAGCGAGACGCTGGTGCAGACGGCGCTGGAGCGGCTGATGCAGGGCCGCACCACCATCGTTATCGCCCACCGGCTGGCGACGGTTCTGAAGGCCGACCGGATCCTCGTCATGGATGGCGGCTGCATCGTCGAGGAAGGCACCCATCAAAGCCTCGTTGCCAGGGGCGGTATCTATGCGCGGCTGGCCAAGCTGCAGTTCGAAACCGGGGCGAATGCTTTCAGAGGTGCCGCGGAGCAGCATCGGGCAACCCTGACGGGGCCACCCTCCAGCCAGCCAACAGGCTGCTGAAGTTTTTATCAGCCACCGAAAACTGAGTGTCTGCTGCGCCGATAAGCGATGAAGAGTGGAACTCCGACGAGCAGGGACAGTAAAAACATGCTGGCGATAACTTGCCGTTGTTCCATGGCCGGATCGCGGACCTTCACCTTCGCCAGCGGCGGGTCTTCGTAAGTAAAATCATACTGCCACTGGAGGTTGTCGGCGATGTCGTCAACGGATTTCAGATAATCGACGATCGCCTTGGCCGGCACCTCCGTCTCCAATGTCTGGAAGTTCCAACCAACACGAAATTCGGTTGGGGTGTTGCTCCAGGATGCCTTGAGCGAGACATAGGGCGTAATGACGTCCTTTATCTGCTCCCCGGAAAACCTGGCTTTCAGATTGCGCAGGACGATGCTGTAGCGCTTGTAAAATGGAGTGCCGAGAGAAATAGGACCGATCCTGCCGACCATCGTTGGCGTCGGAAGACTGCCCCCGAGATCGGCCTTGATGGTAAATTGCTTGGCAAGGTCGTTGGCCGCCAGCGCGTCTGCCGGCAACTGGTAACTCTCTTTTACACTCAGGACGTTGCCGTCACGGCGGTCGATGATATCCAGTCCGGCGATGCTTCGGATACCGGGATACTGCTTGCTGTAGTATTGCAGATAGGTGTTGGAGAGATCGGTCAAGGACTGGCTGGCCAGTTTTTGACGCATCCAGTCGGCGTAGGCGTCTTCATACATCGAGAAGACCGTCAGCGTCAGCGGGTCGCCCGACTTCCTTGGAAAGTCGAACTGTTCCTCAACCTGGACCGACGGGCTGGTAAGCACCGGACTTGGCATCTTTTCCAATCCGCCAGTGCTGGAAAGCGGCAGCGCGAAGCCGTAGTCGGCTTGCACGAAATTGTGCGCCTTACCCCCTTGAAGATCGTTGGTGGCGTCCAGCCAATATGTCTGGGTTCCGATCTTTACCTTCACGATAGCATGATCGAAATTGCTAAGCGCCGGCAGATGCTGATCCAGGGCCCGTCCCTGGTCGAGATCCGCCAGGGCCACTTCGGCAGAAATGCCAAGTCGCACGAGCGACGAAGCAAGCAGCAATGCCTTGTCTTTGCAATCACCAAATCCGCTACGCAGGACAGTCGCAGGGTCGCGCGGAATGTGAGATCCGGCACCGATCGACAGGCTGACATAGCGTATCTGATCCTGCACCAACTGCATCGCCTGGACCATCCGGTCCGCGGGTACCGGATGCTTGATGGCTATAGCATCGAGCTTTGCGGCGAAGTCGGCAGGAAAGCTGGTGACGGGCTTATAATGGGCCGCAACTGCATCGACCACACTTTGCCAATTCGCCGTGGAGGATACATCGACAGAGCCCCAGGCCGGATACTCTGCCGGCAGATTGTCCTCAACCTTGACCGGTTTCGGGTTTGCAATTTCCCACATATAGACACTGTCCGATCCCGATGAAGAGATCGAAGGCCGGAGTTGGGTTCCCCGTGTCTTGACGTGCAGCGGCTGTGCGGTCGGCCAGGTGATAATGGTCCTGATAAGCGCTACCGGTTCTTCCCATTCGGACGCGAAACTTTTGAAGAAAAGCTCCTTCCCGACGAGCGGGGTTACCTCATAGGTCGATCCATAGTCGATGATGTCGCCGACGCGCACGTCATCGATATTGGCATGCGCTGTCAGCCAGCCATCGAAGACGCCTTTCTCGGCGTCTTTTTCCTTGCGGAAAATGTCGAATTTGACGTCTTCCAGTCGGTCCAGCACGGCACCATCGCGGATGATTTGAAGATGGTTGAGCGTGACCTTGTGCCGGGACGGGTCGAACTGCAGATCGATCCCCGCGCCCTGTTCGAGGCCGGGACGGTCGACGATCTTGTAGACAGTGCGCCAGTATTCAACATAGCCGACGGCGCGGTGATTGATCTGATCGTCCGAGAGCAGCCATGAAATGCCGTTTTTGACCTGATCCGATCGCGCAGGGTCGGCAGCCGGAATATCAACCTGCTTTACCCAGCTTTCCGTCGGGCCCCTGAGAACCATGTCGTCGGACATGGCGGGAGAATTCAGGCCGATCAGCAGGCCGAAAAGGATGACGAGGCACCGGAAAGACTTGACTTCACGAAAACTGATACAGGCCGACATCTGCCCCCGCAGACTTGAAGAAAGCCCTTTTTCTGTGCCTTTCCAGCCAAAGTAAAGCCTGGCCATGCAGGTTTTTTGCAGCCTCCGATAGCAGGAAGCGACTTTGGGTGTGGCGTATTCAGCCGCCGTACCGCTTGCGCAGATGCTGGGTGAAATGCACTGCATTGAGCTTTTCACCCGTCGCGCGTTCGAGCAGGTCGGGTGTCGACCAGCGCGAACCTTGCGACCAGATCCTTTCACGGCGCCAGTCGTTGATCGCCGCGAAATTTCCCGTGGCGAGGTCTTCGTCGACCGAAGGATGGTCTCTGGTCAGCGCCGCCCATTGCTGCGCCGCCATCATGGCGCCCAGCGTATAGGACGGGAAATAGCCGAAGGCAGCACCCGGCCAGTGCACGTCCTGCATCGGCCCGTCGGCCGGGTTGTCGATGGTCGACAGGCCGAGATAGTCGCGCATCTTGGCCTCCCAAGCCTCGGCCAGGTCGGCGGCCTCCAGCCGTCCCGAGACAAGCTCCTGCTCAAGCTCGTAGCGCAGGATGACGTGCAGCGGATATGTGACCTCGTCGGCGTCGACGCGGATCAGCCCGCGCTCGACCCTATGAACATGCGGCAGGATGTCGTCGATCGACCAGGTCTCGCCCAGCTGCCGTTCGACCACCGGCAGCGCCCAGCGCCAGAATTCGGGGTTGCGGCCGATCTGCTTTTCGACGAACAGGCTCTGGCTTTCATGCACGGCCATGCCGCGCGCTTTGCCAAGCGGCCAGTGCGCCCATGCCTTCGGCAGGTTCTGTTCGTAAAGCGCATGGCCGGTTTCGTGCAGCACGCCCATCAGTGCCGACAGGAAGTCGGAGGTCTTGTAGCGGGTGGTGATGCGCACGTCGCTCGGCACGCCGCCGCAGAACGGATGATGCGAAACCGAAAGCGAGCCGTGGGTGAGGTCGAAGCCGACCGCCGCCATCATGGCGAGGCCAAGCTCGCGCTGCTTTTCGATCGCGTAGCTGCCCGAAAGCGGCTTCAGAGGGTTTTTCGCCAGCCGCTCTTCCTGCACGGCCAGTGCCTCCGGTACGAAATCCCTAAGGAAGGTCTTCAGCTCGGCGAAGACCGGCGTGATGTCGGCGGCGCGGTTGCCGGGATCGTACTGCTCCATCAGCGCGTCGTAGGGATCGAGGCGGAGCACGTCGGCGCGAAGTGCTGCTTCCTCGCGCACCAGCGCCACGACGCCTTCGAGCGCCGGCAAAAATCCTGCCCAGTCGTTTTTCGCGCGCAGGTCGCGCCAGAGCTGCTCGGAGCGCATGCGCGCGGTCGTTTGGCGCTCGACGAATTCAACCGGCAGGCAGGTCAGGTTGGTATACTGCCGCCGGAATTCCTTGACCGCTGCCTGCTGTTCTTCGTTCAGCGTTTCCTGCTCGGCCGCAGCGATCCAGTCGGCGATCTCCGGCGCGGTCGCTCTGGCGTGATGCATGCCGGCCAGCGCCGACATTGCCTCAGCGCGCTTTTCGCCGCCGCCGACGGCCATGTGGGTCGCCTCGTCGGCGCCGAGAATGGCGAGCGCATGCTCCAGCGCTTCGAGCTTGTGACCGAGGTCGTCGAGTTTTTGAAAGGACATGGTGGGTTCCGCTGAATTTGAACGGCGGGAAAAGATACCAATGCGCTGATATTGGCAACCCTGAAGGCCGTCGGCGATGGGCACATTGGTTGCTAGCACGATGCACGCCGCAATGCGTCTTGCGGGAGCGGTGGCGTGCGTGATCAATATCACAAGGCGGCGCCGTGCCGCGACGGGAGATGAAGCATGATCGCCAACGTGCTGGTCGGGTTGGTGGCGCTGATCCACCTCTACATCGTCTATCTGGAGATGGTGCTGTGGGATACGCCGCGCGGCCACAAGGCGTTCAAGCTGACGCCGGAATTCGCCAGCGCATCGAAAGTGCTTGCGGCCAACCAGGGGCTTTACAACGGCTTTCTCGCGGCCGGGCTGATCTGGGGCTTTACCTCGGCGAGGCCGGTTTCCAGATCAAGGTGTTTTTCCTGCTCTGCGTCGCTATCGCCGGCCTCTACGGTGCGGCGACGGTCGACAGGAAAATCCTCTACATCCAGACTCTACCGGCAGTGCTGGCGCTGATCGTACTTTGGCTGGGCGCATGACCCCGAAAAATCGGAATTGATGGGAAGGCGGCGGTTGGGACGCCACCTTCCGGCCGTGGGCCGTCGGTTCCGTAGCGTCGCGATGGATAGTTCCACCGCCGGCGGTTCTTGGCCCCGTGACAGAGCCTAGGAGCGGTCCTCGGCAAAGTGTAGTCAAAAAAGGTAATCTTTTCAGCCTTGCTAGCCCGCATCGGCGCACTAAATCGGCCGCCGCTGGAGCCGGGGCGATCAGCGCTCGGTCAGTTTCAGCTCGATGCGGCGGTTCTTGTTGCGTGCGTCTTCGGTGTCGGCGGGGTCGAGCGGCTGGAATTCGCCGAAGCCGGCCGCAACCAGCCGGTTGGCCGGCACGCCGTTTTCGATCAGGAACTTCACCACCGAGGTCGAGCGCGCCGTCGACAATTCCCAATTGTCGCGGTAGCGGCCGGTGCCCGATAGCGGCTTGTCATCGGTGTGGCCGTCGACGCGCAGCACCCAGTTGATCTCCGGCGGGATCTCCTTCTGCAGGTCGATAATGGCGTCGGCGAGCTTCTTCATCTCGTCCTTGCCGGCATCGTTGATCACTTCGGAGCCTGTCGGGAAAAGCACTTCCGACTGGAAGACGAAGCGGTCGCCGACTATGCGGATGTTCTCGCGATCGGCGAGGATCTCGCGCAAGCGCCCGAAGAAGTCGGACCGATAGCGGTTCAGTTCCTGCACCCGTTGCGCCAGCGCGACGTTCAGGCGGCGGCCGAGATCGGCGATCTTGGTGTTGGACTCGCGGTCGCGCGTTTCGGACACGTTGAGAGCTTCTTCGAGCGCTCCGATCTGCCTGCGCAGCGCCGCGATCTGCTGGTTGAGGATTTCGACCTGGCTCAGCGCCTGCTGGCTGATCTGGCGCTGGTTGTCGAGTTCACCAGAAAGCGCCGTGGCGCGCTGGTTGGCCGCGTCGCCGGCACCGGCGCCTTGCGCCAGCAATTGCTCGAGCCGGCTCTTTTCCGCCTCCGACGCCGACAGCGACGCCTGCAAATTGGCGAGCGAATCTTCCTTGTCCTGCGTCGTCGAGCGCTCCAGCGCCAGAAGCTGGGTCAGTTCGTTTATCTGCAAGTTGAGGCGGTTGAGTACCGTGTCCTTGCCGGAGATTTCGCGGCCGAGCAGGAACTGCGCCAGCACGAAGACGGTGAGCAGGAACATGATCGCCAGCAGCAACGTCGACAGCGCGTCGACGAAGCCTGGCCAGTAATCGATACGGCGATCGGTACGCCGGCTCCTGGCGAGAGCCATGCTAATGGACTCCAGTCTTCTTCAGGGCGTCGGCGATCTTCTCCAGCGTATTGCGCATAGCCTTCTGCTCGTCCGACTGGGCCTCGACCCAGTCGCGCATGATCTGCTGCTCCGAGCGCATGTTCTTGACCAGGCCCGAAATGCCGTCGGCAAGATTGGCCATGGCGGTGGCGACACGCGGATTGGCGCCGCCGTTTTCCTGCATGTTGCGCAGCCTTTCCGACAGGACGCGGATCTCGTCGGAGGACTCGGCCTTGGGCGGTTCGGCGACGACGATGTCGGAGGACAGGTCGGTGACCGAGGACAGCCAGTTTTCGAGCTCGGTATAGAAGCGTGTCTGGGCGCGGCCAGCCTGCAGGTCGAGGAAGCCGAGCACCAGGGAACCGGACAGGCCAAACAGCGACGACGAGAAGGCGGTGCCCATGCCGGCGAGCGGCGCGGAAAGCCCCTGCTTCAGCGATTCGAGCACGGCGGCGGCATCGCCGGAGCCGGGATCGAGCGAGTCAATAGTTTCGCGGATCGAGCCGATCGTGTTGAGCAGGCCCCAGAAGGTGCCGAGCAGGCCAAGGAACACCAGCAGCCCGACAAGGTAGCGCGAGGTATCGCGGCTTTCGTCGAGGCGGGTGGCGATCGAATCGAGCATGGTGCGCATCGAGCTGGTCGAGAAGGCGATCGTCGACGAGCGGCCGATCATCGCCTTCATCGGCGCCAGCAGCACCGGCTCGGTTGTTTCGGAGCCGGCCCGAAAGGAGTTGACCCAGCGCACTTCGCGAAACAGCCGGCCGACCTGCACGAAGGCCAGCAGGATGCCGACCACAAGCACGCCGATGATCAGGCCGTTGAGACCGGGATTGGTGGCGAAAGCGCTTGAGATCTGACGGGTCAGGATGGCGGCGATGAAGGCGACGATCATCAGGAAGATGACCATGGTCAGCAGAAAAACCTGCGGGCTCGACAATTTGTGCGGATCGTACATCAGGACGTCGGAGCGTCTGCCCACGCCGAAGGATTTGAGAAAAGCCATCCGTGCCCCGTTTCCGATGCCGCTGCCGTCAATTCACGTTTGACGGCGACTCTAAACGCAATTGTGACCAAATTGAATGGCGCTTGGCAATATTGCCGGCTGGACCATTGGCGTCAGAGTCGGTTGATGACCAGGCAGTCGACCATGGCGGCAAGATGCAGGCCGGCGCCGGTGACGACAAAGCCGTGCCACAGCGCATTGTGGAAGCGCAGGCCCTTCCAGGCGAAGAAGATGACGCCGCAGGAATAGACGATGCCGCCGGCAACGATCAGCGCGATCGACGTCGTCGGCAATGTCTGGACCAGCGGCTCGACAAGAACGATGCCGCTCCAGCCGATGGCGAGATAGAAGACGATCGCCAGCCGGTCGAAGCGACCTGGAAGAAGCACTTTGATGGCGATGCCGATCGCTGCCGCGACCCAGACCAGGACGATCATCGAGACGGCCAGCGGCGAGCCGTCGAGCTGGGCGAGGAAAGGCGTGTAGGTCGCGGCGATCAGCAGATAGATCGCGGCATGGTCGAAGCGCCGCAATATCCACTTGGCCGGCGACGAAACCGGCCACAGGTTATAGGCCAGCGACACCGACAGAACGGTGAGCAGCGAAACCACGTAGAAAGCGGCGGCGATATATTCGCCCGGACCGGCATGGAAGGAGGCCAGCGCCAGCAGCGCCGAGCCGGCGGCAATGGCGAGTACGATGCCCACCGCATGGACGATGCCGTCCGCGATCATTTCGGCGCGCGAATAATGCCAGCGCCCCATGAAGGGGATTTCGATCCGGGATTCGGGGCCGGTATGCGTCATGAATGATCCTGCATCCCCTTATCTGGACGAATGCCGGACAGTATTTCAAGCTTTGGTTGCGGTTTTGCGACTGCGGCGGTTCAGCGCGCCAACTCTGCTAGCTGTGCTTAGCGCGGCGTCACCGGCTTCCTGACGGTTTTCAACAGCGCGCGCTGGATGATCTCGTTGCCGGCGACGATCGAGCCGCCATCCAGCATGTTCTGCCCGCCGGCGAAGTCGGAGATGAAGCCGCCCGCTTCGCGGATCAGCAGGATGCCGGCGGCGACGTCCCAGGCCGACAGGCCGGTTTCCCAGAACCCGTCCATGCGGCCGGCAGCGACGTAGGCGAGATCGAGCGAGGCAGAGCCGAGGCGGCGCACGCCCGAGACTTCGGCCATCACGTTGCGCAGCTCGACCAGGAAATTGCCATGCTGGCCGCGCCCGAGATGCGGCACGCCGCAGCCGATCACCGTGTCGATCAGCTTGGTGCGGCCGGCGACCCGCAACCGGCGGTCGTTCATAAAGGCGCCGCCGCCGCGCTCGGCAGTGTAGAGTTCGTCCATCGCCGGATTGTAGACGACGCCGGCGACGATCTGGCCCTGACGCTCCAGCGCGATCGAGATGGCGAAGAGCGGAATGCCGTGCAGGAAATTGGTGGTGCCGTCGAGCGGGTCGACGATCCAGCGGTGCTGGCCGTCGTCGCCTTCGATCAGGCCGCGCTCCTCCATCAGGAAGGCGTAGCCCGGCCGCGCCTTCGACAGCTCGGTGAAAAGGATGTCTTCGGCCTTGCGGTCGGCCTGGCTGACATAGTCGCCCGGCCCCTTCATCGAGACCTGCAGGTTCTGGACTTCGCCGAAATCGCGCGACAGCGAGCGGCCAGCCTTCATGGCGGCCTGGACCATTACATTGAGGATCGCGGAACGCGCCATTGTACTTTTTCCTGCTGCGCTTTTTCCTGCTGCCGGGCGCTTTAGTCGGCGCGGCGCACGTAAGTGATTTCGTTAGTGTCGACGATGATACGTTCGCCCGACCCGATAAACGGCGGCACCAGTACGCGGATGCCGTTCTCCAGCATCGCCGGCTTATAGGATGAGGCGGCCGTCTGACCCTTCACCACCGGATCGGCCTCGGTGATGGTCAGCGTCACCTGGTCGGGCAGTGAAATGCCGATCGGCCTTTCATCATAGAGCTGGACCGTCACCATCATGCCGTCCTGCAGGAAGGCGGCGCGATCGCCGACGAAATCCTTTTGCAGTTCAAGCTGCTCGTAGCTTTCGGTGTCCATGAACACAAGCGCTTCGCCCTGCTCGTAGAGGTAGGAGAAATCCTTCATCTCCAGCCGGATCTGTTCGACGGTTTCGGCAGAGCGGAAACGCTCGTTAAGCTTGGTGCCGTTGATCAGGTTCTTCAGCTCGACCTGGTTATAGGCGCCGCCCTTGCCGGGCTTGACAGTGTTGGTCCTGACCGCCACCCACAGGCCGCCATCATGCTCGATGACGTTGCCGGGACGGATTTCGTTGCCATTGATCTTGGCCATGATGATGTGATCCGGAATGAGATTTTCGCGATGAAAGCGATTTGGCGCCTCCAAGACCACAAATCGCCAGGAGAGGCAAGGGAGTGGACAAGGGAGTGGGCAGGAGGGGGAGTAGGGGCGGAGCCATTCCCTCGTCAGCATTCGCTGCCAGATAATTCACCGTCCGCGACGCTTACGGCAGGCGGTTGGCCTTCTGCAGCGCCTGCTTCGTCTGGTCGTCGGTCAGGCCCTGCAGAAAATCGTCCATCTGCGGATCGATCAGCCCGGCGCGCCGTGCGACGACGTACCAGGCGCCGGCAAGGATCGGATCCGGATCGGTGCCGATGCCGCCCATGTAAAGCTTGGCAAGGCGGTTCTGGGCGGCGACATTGCCGCTCTCGGCGGCCTGTTTCATCCAGCCGAAGGCGGACTTCAGGTCGCGGACGCCACCACGTCCCTCGATCATCCAAGCGGCGAGATCGATCTGCGCCGTATCATAGTTCTGCCGTGCTGCCTGCGCCAGCAGGCCGCGCGCTTGAACATCGTCGCGCGGCTTGCCGCCGACGCCATTGGCATAGACCTGCGCCATCGCATATTGCGCGTCGGCAAGGCCGGTCGCGGCGGCGCGCTGATAGTAGGACACGGCCTTCGCGATGCCGGAGTCGCCGGGGTCCTGCTGGACCAGCAACTGCGCGAAATTGAACTGTGCCAGACGGTTGCCGGCCTCGGCGGCGGCCTGCATCAGCGCGTAGGCCCCCTTTTCGTCCTTCTTGACGTAGCGGCCGTCGAGCAGCATCAGCGCATACTGGAACTGCGATTCTGGTATCCCCTGCTCGGCGGCAAGCGCGTACCACTTTGCCGCCTCCGCAGCGTTGACCGGCACGCCAAGACCGCGCGACAATATCTCCGCTACCAATGTCTGCGCCGCCGGGTCGCCGTTTTGGGCGCGAGCCAAAGCGAGGTTGTAGGCCGTCTTGTAAAGGCCGCGCTGGAAAGCGCCATAGGCAGAATCCGACGGCTTTGCACCGAAGCGGTCGGGATTGATGGCGTCGGCCGACGGCAACGGGGCCGTGGTGGCGGGCTGCGGCAGCGGCGCGGCGATCGGCTTGTCCGTGCTTGCACCGATGTCGGGCTTGGCTTGCGGCAAGGGGGCGGTTTCCGCCACGGCGGCCTGCACCGTGAGCGCCGCAAGCAAAGCACCGAAAAGGATTGTCCGCGCCGGCACGTCAGTCCTCGAAACGCGGCGCGGTTTCGTCGAGCAGCGCATTGGCGCTGGCGACTGCCATCTTCGGGTCGACGCCGTCGGCAAAGACGGCGCTGGACAGCGCCACGAATTCGGCGCCGGTGGCAGCTACCGCTTCGACCGAGGCGAGGTCGGACCCGGCCATGACGATGCAAGGGATCTGGATCACATCGGCCCACCATTGCCCCAGCGACAGGTTGCGCGGGTGCGGCTCCGGCTTGTTGTCGTAGCCGAAGCGGCCGAAGAAGATGTAGTCGGGCCTGAGCTCGCCGAGTTCCAGCGCATCGTCGCGTGTCTTGGCGCCGCCGGTGCCGACCATCATTTTTGCGTGAAAACGTTCGATCGTCTCGGCGAGTTCGGCCTTGCCGACCTCGACATGGATACCATCTGCCTGGACGCGGCCGGCGATGCGGGTGTCGCCGGCAATGACGACGGCAACGCCTGCCGCTTGCGCCGCCGGCACGATCTGTTCGGCGAAGGCCTGGAAGGAGACCTCGTCCATGCCGTTCTCGGGCAGGATCAGCGAGGCGACGTCGCCGCCCTCGAACGCCGCGCCGATGCGCTCAGCCGGCACGCCGGGCGGCGCGATCAGCACGATGCGGCAGCGATTTGGAGGCGTTGCGTCGTTCATTGGTTTCGATCCCGGTTTTCGCCTATGCCGGGCGAAGATGGTTGCATTGCGGCATAAAGCAAAGTGCCGGCCTTGAACAGGCGGGCGGGGCAGGATCATTGGCGCATGATTGTCGTCCGGCGACGTTCTTCGCTCACTTGACCGCCTGGGTGCTCTCGGCTGGGATCTTCGATTTCCACAGTGTCCAGCCAAGATTCATGCCGGCGGCAGCGACCAGGATGGCGGCGGCGCCGACGATCTGGGCCGGATGCAGCCGGTGGTCGAAGGCGACGACATCAACCAGGATCGCGACCACAGGGTAGATAAAAGACAGCGACCCCTGCAGATGCGTCGGCAGTTTCTGAATGGCGCCGTACATCAGGATGTACATCAGACCGGTATGGACGACGCCAAGCGTCGTCAGCATGCTCCAGCTCCACGCATCGGCGGGAAGGTGGGAAAGGTTGGCGAAGGGTGCCAGCATGACGACGCCGACGCAGACCTGGATCAGGGCGATCAGGTGCGGTGGCGTGCCTTTGAGCTTCTTGGTGACGATGGCGGCGACAGCCCAGAAGAAAGCCGCACCCAGCGCCATTGCGATGCCGGTAAAATAATCCGTACCGACATTGCCTGTGCCTGTATTAGGACCTGCATCGGGCCCCACATCAGGCGAGGCCTGCACGATCAGCAGCATGCCGGCGAAGGCGATGCCGAGCCAGGCCAGCTTCGTCATGGTCAGCCGCTCTGAGAAGAAGAGCGCGCCAAAGCCGACCAGCATGAAGGGCTGGGTGTTGTAGACTGCCGTGGCGATCGAGATCGAGGCGTGGGAAAACGAACTGAACAGCAGCAACCAGTTGATGACGATGGCCGCGCCCCCGAGCGCCGCAATCGCCACGATGCGCAGCGACAACCTGCCGCGCAGCAATCCCAGGGCAGCGCAGATGATCAGCAGCGTTATCGCGCCGAAGGCGCAGCGCCAGAAGACGACGTCCATGATGGGCTCGCCCGACATGACGACGAACCATCCGATCGTGCCGAGGATGGCCATTGCGGCCATCATCTCGATTGTGCCGCGTACCGTGCTGTCCATGAAGATTACCTCTCGAATTCTGATGGTTGATAATCCCATGCGGCACCAGCGCTTCCCATGTTTTGCGATAGGTGATATGCCGGCCGTGCCTAATTAAATAAGGTGACGGCGGCCTTTTCATTGGGAATGTCAAATGCTGGACGATCTGGACCGACGCCTTCTCGAAATCCTGATCAAGAATTCGCGAACCTCATTGAAGGAACTGGCCCAGCAGGTAGGACTGTCGTCGCCGAGCGTGGCGGAACGGCTGCGCCGGCTGGAGGATCGTGGCGTTATCAGGGCTTTCACCGTCGAGATCGACCCGCAAGCGCTCGGCTACTTGCTGCAGGCGATCGTTCGCATCCGGCCCTTGCCGGGCAAGCTGCATATCGTCCAAAAGCTGATCGAGGAGATCCCGGAGTTTGGCGAATGCGACAAGGTGACGGGCGACGACTGCTTTGTTGCCCGGCTGTTCGTGCGCTCGATCGGCGATCTCGACAAGCTTCTCGACCGTATCGCCGACAAAGCCGAAACGAGCACAGCCATCATCAAGGCGCAGCCGATCCGGAGGCGCCCGCCGCCGCTTGCCGCGACCGCCATCTCAAAACCGTAACAGGCCTCAGCACTCACGACGCATCGCATTGTGTGCACATTTGCGGTCGCGGCGCGAAAGTTTATCGGCTATTCCAGCGTCTATACGCTTTCCCTCCAACTGCTCCCCGCCGATGTCAGGTCTTCTGCTCGATCCCTGGTTCTATGCCGCCGCCATTCCAGCCGTCATCCTGGTCGGTCTGTCCAAGGGCGGCTTTGGCGGTGCGGTCGGTTTCATCGGCGTGCCGCTGATGGCGCTGGCCATGCCGCCGGTGCAGGCCGCCGCCATCCTGCTGCCGATTCTATGCCTGATGGACATCGTCTCGGTGTGGACATGGTGGGGTGTCTACGACCGCAAGATGCTTACGGACATGATGCCGGGGGCGGTAATCGGCATCGGCCTCGGCTGGCTGACCGCGGCGCTGGTGACAGCGGAAATGGTGCGGCTGATCGTCGGCGCGGTGGCCATTATCTTCGTGCTTCGCTGGGTCTATCTACAGATGCGGCACGGTGCGAGCCACTCAGCCGAGCCCAACCGCGCGGCTGCTGCCTTCTGGGGGACGGTCGCCGGCTTCACCAGCTTCGTCGCCCATGTCGGCGGTCCGCCCTTTCAGGTCTATGCGCTGCCGATCCGGCTCGATCCGAAAGTGCTGTCGGGCACCGCTGCAATCTTCTTTGCCGCCACCAACGCATTGAAGCTCATCCCCTATTTTGCGCTGGGACAGTTCGATACCTTGAACCTGACCGCGTCGGCGGTTCTGGTACCGCTGGCGCCGCTTTCGACCATCGCCGGCGCCTGGCTGGTCCGGCGGATGCGGCCGGAACTGTTCTACCCCTTCACCTACGCAACCGTGGCGGTCGTTGCGCTCAAGCTGCTGTGGGACGGGATTGCCGGCCTTCTCTAGATTGCCAGCCATGGAAGCTGCCGGCAGCCGAGTCGCCAGCAGCGTCACGGTAGATTTCAGGCGGCGCTAGGCACCAATCGGCGCGTTCCGCCGAGGGCGAGAGCAACTCCGGTGGTCAGGACCAGCGCTATGCTGCCCAGGATGGGGGCGAGCGGCGCATACTTGCTCCGTCTCGCTGTGAGGAGCGGGCGTTTAACGCGGCGCCTGTTTCGGAGCGATGTCGCGTGAGCGGCCGCTTTGTTTCAACGTCCTATGAGACACGCCGTAACGGCATCGTTCAACGATTGCGCAATCGCGTCACGCCGTTTTCTGCTATTCTGGCACTGCCGGGGAAGGGTCGGGCGCGATGCGGCATCGTCCAGAAACATTGCCGATGCTAATGCGCCGATGCCGGGGACCCGGTGGCGGGTCGACCGCCTGAATTCAACCCATTCCCATGACGGGAAAGGCAAACCGGGGGATACTATGCAAAAGGTAGCACGAAATTTCTTCACGCTGGCCGTCGTCTACGCATTGTTCGGGATGGCGCTCGGACTTCAGATGGCGATCAGCAAAGACCATGCGCAGATGCCGACCCACGCCCACATCATGGTGGCCGGATGGCTGATGTCGGCGGTGTTTGCCTTCTTCTACCATCTGTTTCCGGCAGTCGCGGAAAAGAGGCTTGCCACCGTCCATTTCTGGTTGACGGCAATCAGTGGCATCGGCCTGCTGATCGGCCTTTATATCATGCTTGCCGGCAACCCGGCGATCGAGCCGCTGGTGGCAACGTCCTCGATGGGTTTTTACGCGGGATTGCTGCTGTTTGCCTACATCGCACTGCCGGTGGTGTGGAAAGCCGAGCGGCTTCCTGAGGCCCAAAAGGCGTGAGTATTGTGCTGTTACGGCACAGGCGGGCGGCGCTCGATCAAAAAATTTCCGTGCCGTTAAGGCTTCATTAAGCTTTACAGGCGTTTACTATGTACATCCAGTGATCTGGATTCTTACCGAGTGGTTGGAGCCACTTTGTTTGACGCCTCCCTGTTAAACTCCTGAGAGCCGCCTTACCCGCGGCTCTTTTTTTGCCCGTGATCCGGATGGCCTGGGGGCCTGCGCCGCCGTTAACCGTTTGTTAAACATGTGCTTGCCTTCACCCGCCCCGAAGCGCATTTTCAAGTCTCGGTCATATAGGGTGCAGGACGTGACGGCGATGACGCCGAATCGACCGGCTGTAAGGCAAGTGCAGGGCGTATCGATGAACGACTCTTCGAAGGGAAGCGCGAAAACCATCAAGCTGGCGGAGCGCCGGGTTTTCTCCCAATCCTTCAAGCCGCTGTACCAGGAAGGCATGGGCCTAGTCGAGCAGGCGGCCGAATATCTGGACGGCAAGGGCCGGGCCGAGGCGAAGAAACTGTCCAGGCTGGCGGCGACGCTCTATGCGGCTGAATCGATGCGATTAACCACGAGGCTGATGCAGGTCGCCTCCTGGCTGCTTTTGCAGCGCGCGGCGAATTCCGGCGAGATGACCCGCGATCAGGTTGCGTCCGAAAAATCCAAAGTGCGTCTCGACACCGCTTCCGCCAACAACGATGCCGCAGGCTGGGTCGAACTGCCCAAAGATTTTCTTGACCTCGTCAACCGTTCGCTGCGCCTGCAGGCGCTGGTGCGTCGTATGGACGAGGAAATCTACGGCAGCGAAATGGCCGACGTCTCGCCATCCGGCCGCCGCGTCAATCCGGTTTCCGACCAGATCACGCTGCTGAACACGGCTTTTGCCCGTGGCTGACAGGCTGCTTGATAATTCTACTCCGCCGGACACCTGGCGCAGTTTTCTGCGCTTGCCTACAGCGCCGCGCGTCTGGGGACGCGCAAAGGACGGTGTAGCACTTAGATTTTGCGCATGACCCTTTTCCGAAAATCGACTCCGATTTTCAGGGGTCATGCGCGGGCTCACCGACCCAAATGTCCGCTCCGCTTCGGTTCTCGAAAACCACGCCATCTGCCTCGTAAGAGCGAATTCTTAAACAGCCTATGGGACGCTGTGGGAACCCTGTTTCTGGTTTGTTCACATTTCGCTGGCATCGCTGTCCGCCAAGGGTAGACTTGGCGAATGGGGGAAGCGATTCGCATCATCGGCATCGATCCGGGGCTGAGGCGTACCGGCTGGGGCATCGTCGAGAGCCTCGGCAATTCGCTGCGCTTCGTCGCCTCCGGCACCGTGCGTTCCGACGACAAGGCGGCGCTGGCGACGCGCCTTTGCCAGTTGCATGATGGGCTCGCCGAGATCCTGCATGCCGCCATGCCGCACGAGGCGGCGGTCGAGCAGACTTTCGTCAACAAGGATGCGGCAGCGACGCTGAAGCTTGGCCAGGCGCGCGGCATCGCCATGCTGGTGCCGGCGCTGGCCGGCCTGGTCGTTGCCGAATATGCGCCCAACGCCGTCAAGAAGGCGGTGATCGGCGTCGGCCACGGCGACAAGAAGCAGATCCACATGATGGTCAAGGTGCTGATGCCGAAGGCGAGTTTCGACACCGACGATGCCGCTGACGCGCTGGCCATTGCCATCTGTCACGCGCATCACCGGCACAGTGTTGCCTATAGGATGGCGCTGGCCGGATAAGTTTGTTCTTGACCTGTTCTCGGTTCGGCAATAAGTAATACCAACGAGGTATTACCATGCGTGTGACCAGCAAAGGCCAGGTGACGATCCCGAAGGAGATACGGGATCATTTGGGGATTGGGCCGGGCTCCGAGGTGGAGTTCGTGCCCACAGACGACGGCGCTCGTGTTGTTGCGGTCAACGAAAACATTTCCGAAGAAGAGGCCTCTCGCAAATTCAGCCAACTGCTCGATCATATGGCCGGCACGTTGGACTTGGGAGGCATGACAACGGATGAGTATATGGAGTGGCTGAGGGGTCCACGTGAAGATCTCGACATTGATTGACACAAATGTCCTGATCGATGTTTGGGGTCCTGCCGGACAGGAGACGAAGTGGTCGGCGTCAGCGATCACAGCATGCCGGCGCGATGGTACACTCGTCATCAATACAATCGTCTGGTCCGAACTCGCGCCGCTGATAGCGACCGAGCCGGCACTCCGTAAAGCAGTGGAAACGCTCAAGATGGATCGCGAACTCTTGCCATGGGAAGCGGCATTCCTCGCCGGTGTAACGCATTCCCGCTATCGCCGCGCTGGCGGGGTCAGCGAACGAACCCTGCCGGATTTCTTTATTGGAGCCCATGCGGTTGTCGCTGGGCATCGTCTGCTGACGCGCGATGCCGCCCGCTATCGCAGCTACTTTCCGGATCTCGATATCCTGTCTCCTGAAACCTATCCATGAGGGCCCTGGATCGATGAGAGCTTTGGCATGATCGGCAAGCTCAAAGGCACGCTGGAAGAGATCGACGAGGATTTCTGCATCATCGACGTGCACGGCGTCGGCTATGTCGCCCACTGCTCGACGCGCACGCTGGCCGCCTTGCCGGCCCCCGGCGAGGCGGTGGCGCTGTTCATCGAGACCTATGTACGCGAGGATATGCTGCGGCTCTACGGTTTCCAGTCGGTGCTGGAGCGCGAATGGTTCCGGCTGTTGATGAGCAATGTACAGGGCGTCGGCGCCAAGGTGGCGCTGGCTATTCTGTCGACGCTGGCGCCGGCCGATCTCGCCAATGCTATCGCGCTGCGTGATATTGCCATGGTCAGCCGCGCGCCGGGCGTCGGCAAGAAGGTGGCCGAGCGCATCGTCACCGAACTGAAGAACAAGGCGCCAGCCTATGCGGGCACTGCCTCCGGCACCATCGGCCTGAAGCAGGAACTCGGCGAAGGCGTCGCACCGGCGCCGATCACCGACGCCGTCTCGGCGCTGGTCAATCTCGGCTATTCGCGCGACATCGCCGCCAATGCGGTGGCGGCGGCGCTGAAGAGCGCCGGCGAGGATGCGGATGCATCGAAGCTGATCCGCTTCGGGCTGAAGGAACTGGCGCGGTGAGACTGTGCTTGTCCCGTTCCCTACCCTGTGCAAGGAAAGCGGCATGAGCCTTTCGCCACGCCTCATCGCTCCCGATAAGCGCGGCGAGGATGCCGAGCAAACCTTGCGGCCGCAGACGCTCGGCGATTTTGTCGGCCAGGCGGCGGTGCGGGCCAATCTCAAAGTGTTCATCGAGGCCGCCAAGGGCCGCAGCGAGGCGCTCGACCATGTGCTGTTCGTCGGGCCGCCCGGCCTCGGCAAGACAACGCTGGCGCAGATCATGGCGCGCGAGCTCGGCGTCAATTTCCGCTCGACCTCCGGCCCGGTCATTGCCAAGGCCGGCGATCTCGCAGCACTGCTCACCAATCTCGAAGACCGCGACGTGCTGTTCATCGACGAGATCCACCGGCTCAACCCGGCGGTCGAGGAAATTCTCTATCCGGCGATGGAGGATTTCCAGCTTGACCTGATCATCGGCGAAGGGCCGGCGGCGCGCTCGGTCAAGATCGACCTAGCCCGTTTCACCCTCGTCGCCGCCACCACCCGGCTCGGTCTTTTGACCAATCCGCTGCGCGACCGCTTCGGCATCCCGGTCCGTCTCAATTTCTACTCCGTCGAGGAACTGGAGCAGATCGTGCGGCGCGGCGCCCGCATTCTTGGCATGCCGCTCGGCGACGACGGCGCGCTGGAGATCGCGCGACGCGCGCGCGGCACGCCGCGCATCGCCGGCCGGCTGTTGCGCCGCGTGCGCGATTTTGCCTCCGTCGCCGGCGACGGTCATGTCGACCGGCAGATCGCCGACGAAGCGCTGACGCGGCTGGAGGTCGATGCGCTCGGTCTCGACGCGCTCGACCGCCGCTACCTCTCGATGATCGCGCGGAATTTTGGCGGCGGGCCGGTCGGCATCGAGACGATCGCGGCAGGGCTTTCCGAGCCGCGCGACGCCATCGAGGACATTATCGAGCCCTATCTGATCCAGCAGGGATTCATCCAGCGCACGCCGCGCGGCCGCGTGCTGACCGCCAATGCCTGGCGGCATCTCGGCCTCGATGCGCCGAAGGACTTGGCGCAGCAGCAGATCAGCCTGTTCCAGGAAGAGTAGCGTCCGCGCGGCGTTGCGGCTTCATTCCTGCGCAAAATCTCCTAATCCTGGTCAGCTTGCCGGCGCATTTGCGGGCTCTAACGCTTCGTTCGTGGGACCGTCCGTCCCACGAACGACGGAGCTGAGCGATGATCACCAGACGTGGCTTCCTGCGCCTCATCGGCGGCTCGTTCTTATCGGCCGTGTCGCTCAGCGCTTATGCGGTTGGCCTCGAGCCGATGTTGTTGACGCATGTGAAGCGCTATTCATTGACGCCGCCAAACTGGCCTGCAGGATTGCGGCTTCGCGTCGTCGCTCTCGCCGATATCCATGCTTGCCGGCCATGGATGACGCCGGAGCGGATTAGGTCGCTTGCCGAACGGGCGAACAGCCTGCAGCCGGATCTGATTGTCCTGCTTGGCGACTATGCAGCCGGCACACGCCTGGTTTCGGACTGGGTGGGTTCCTCCGAATGGGCGCTGGCCTTGTCAGGACTGAAGGCGCCGCTCGGCGTGTGGTCAATCCTTGGCAATCACGACTGGTGGGAGGACCTTTCTGCGCAGAAAGCCGGGTTCGGCCCGACGGTGGCGCGCAGGGCGCTCGAAAGTGCCGGCATCCCGGTCCTGGAAAACGATGCGGTGCGCCTGGAAAAAGACGGGCATGGCTTCTGGGTCGCCGGACTTGCGGACCAACTTGCGCTGCGGCCGGGCAAGGCCTGGGGCCGCAGCAGATTCAAAGGACTGGACGACCTGCATGGCACGCTGGCAAAGGTGCGCGACAAGGCTCCTGTTATCCTGCTGGCGCATGAGCCGGACATATTCCCGAAGGTCCCGTCACGGGTATCGCTGACGCTTTCCGGTCATACCCATGGCGGACAGGTGCGGTTGCTCGGCTATTCTCCGGTCGTGCCATCCCGCTTCGGCAACCGTTTTGCCTATGGCCATGTTGTGGAGGAGAACCGTAACCTGATCGTCTCCGGAGGGCTCGGTTTCAGCATCCTGCCGGTGCGTTTTGGGATGCGCCCAGAGATTCTTTCGATCGAACTGGATTCAGCCTGAACCGCTTCAATGAAGTGACTTGATCGCGTCCATCACATCCGGCTCGGCCTTGTTGCCATCAAACGCCTCGACGATGCCGAAGGCGCCGCCATAGCTCCAGACCGACCACGAGAAGCCATGGGCTTCTGCGCGCGCGATCATATCCCTGACATAAGCGGCGCGGTATTCGGCCGGCATCACTTGGGCATTGCCGTATTCCTGGCGGATCATGCCGAATTCGCCCAGCGTGATGTTCTCCGGTCTGATGCCGTTGGCCTTTGCCCAGGCCTCGACCCTGGTGAACGGTGCATTCATTGTCTCGAGCAGCTTCTCATCTTTGTCCATGCTGGCGACCTGCTCGTCGAGATAGGCAAGCAAGCCGCTCTGCCTCGTCCATGGCGCCTCGGCCTTGATCCTTGCGCGGATCGTATCGAGCGCTGCCTCCAGCTGGGCGCGCGGGACGGCGCTGAGCGGATAGGGCAGGCCGGTCACATAGGGGATGAAATCGCCGGCCCAGGTCGCGCCCTGATGGGTCAGCAGGAACGGATCGTAGGTATGAAAGGTCCAGATGATGTTGTCGTCCGGGATCGCCTTCGGATCGAACTTTGCCAGCGATGCCGCATTGGAATAGCAGGCGCCGGTCAGGATCAGGGTGAGCTTCGTGGCCGACGAACGCGCCGCCGCGAACAGTCTCTGCTGGCGCTCCGGCCAGAAGCTGGTGCCGTCGGCGTCACAGTCGACGACCGGCTCGTTCATCGGCTCGAAGGCGACTTGGCGCGGATCCTCATCGGCCAGCGTGCGCGCCATCTTGCGCACCACCTCGACATAGGCTTCGAACATTTTCGGGTCGTCCATCACCTCGCCCATGCCGATCTTGCGGCTGCTGCCGCTGGGGATCAGGTGCATGTCGACGATCACCTTCAGTCCGGCACGATTGATCATGCGCACCGAGTCCAGCACGCTGGCATAGAGATTGTCGCGCAGCGTCAGGGTCTCGCCGGACAGGAACGGCGACGGATCGACCGGCATGCGCAGGAAATCGAAGCCGGCGCTCTTCAGCGCCTTGAGGTCATCGTCATTGAGGAACTTGCGCCACTCGGGATAGGGCAGGATTGTCTGCGGGTCGCTCCATTTGTCCTCGCCAGGCCAGGTCGTCCATTGGTCGAGATTGAGGCCGCGCTTCATCGAAAAGCTCGCTGTCTGGGCCGGCATCACCAGCGCGGCAAGCACGAGTAGCGCCGCCATCAAGGTCTTGATCATCGCCGTCAACAGTGCCATCCGGTTCTTGCGCCAAGCCAGTGCGTGTCGCCCAAGAGTGTGTAGCGGTTTTTGGGACAACGACACGCAAGGAAACAACCACCTAAAGTGCGTCGCGCTTTAGGTGCCCGGTCAGGCCCAAAAAGGAAAGCGCAATGGACGATCATGGTGAATCGGCGGCGCTCGGCGCCGGGCTTTCCGGCGCGCTGACGGAATTCGGCCATCGGCTGATGGCGCGGGTCTACTATGCCGACACCGATTTCTCCGGCGTCGTCTACCACGCGCGCTATCTCGAATTCTTCGAGCGCGGCCGCTCCGACTATCTCCGGCTTGCCGGCGTCCATCACACCGAGCTCGCCGAGGGCAAGCATGGCGAAAAAATAATCTGGGTGGTGCGGCGCATGGAGATCGACTTCCGCGGATCCGCCCGCATGGACGACATCTTGACCATCGAGACGCGCACCGAGGACATTTCGGGCGCCCGCATCTTCATGGCGCAGCAGCTGAAGCGCGGCGGCGAGGTGTTGGTCGAGGCGCGGGTCGAGGCGGCGATCATCGGCGAGAATGGCCGGCCAAAACGTTTTCCGAAGGAATGGATCGCAGCCTTCATGCCCAAGACAAACCGGTAAGTTCAAATCGGTAAGTTACTGACGCCAATGATCCGGTGACGATGCCTGGCGGCTCGCCCAAGGCGCGGCAATGCGCCGCGCTGTACGTCCTAACCCATCCTTAACCATAACGGTTCATGAAGAGAGTGGTAAAGATTGGAGGAATCCAGCGCCTTCCTTTCACCAACATTTGCCCCGAAAAGGCCGCCAACGGTGCATTTTGGGGTTATGCCGCAAGCTTTGCGCGCGAACGGACCACAAGGGATGCCCATGGGCCAGCCGCCAGCCGTGCCAAGAAAATCTTAAGGACGTAACCATGGAAAATATCGCACTCGCCGAACCGGGCGCGCATTTGTCGATTTGGGCGCTGTTCATGCAGGCCGGCTGGGTGGTCAAGCTGGTCATGATCGGGCTGCTCTGCGCCTCGATCTGGACCTGGGCGATCATCGTCGACAAGCTCGTCGCCTATGGCCGCATGCGGCTCGCGCTCAATCGCTTCGAACAGGTGTTCTGGTCGGGGCAGTCGCTGGAAGAGCTCTACCGCACGCTCGCCGACCGAAAAACGTCGGGCATGAGCGCCATCTTCGTCGCCGCCATGCGCGAATGGAAAAAAAGCTTTGAGAAGGGCGCGAAATCGCCGCTTGGCCTGCAGACCCGCATCGACAAGGCGATGGACCTGGCGCTGACCCGCGAAATGGAAAAGCTGGAAGGACGGCTTGGCTTTCTCGCCACCACCGGCTCGGCGGCGCCCTTCATCGGCCTGTTCGGCACCGTGATCGGCATCATGACCTCGTTCCAGGCGATCGCCGCATCCAAGAATACCAGCCTGTCGGTGGTCGCACCCGGCATTGCCGAAGCGCTGCTGGCCACGGCAATAGGCCTGCTCGCGGCCATCCCCGCCGTCATCGCCTACAACAAGCTGTCGTCGGACGCCAGCAAGATCGCCGTGCGCATGGAAGGGTTCGCGGACGAGTTCTCCGCCATACTCTCGCGCCAAATCGATGAAAAAGTCGCGCAGAAGACCTGAGGAACAATCATGGGAATGTCTGTAGGCGCGGGTGGCGGGGGACGCGGTGGTCGCGGCCACAGGCGGCGCGGCCGCCATCACGCGATGATATCGGAAATCAACGTCACGCCGATGGTCGACGTGATGCTGGTGCTGTTGATCATCTTTATGGTCGCGGCGCCACTGCTGACGGTCGGCGTGCCGATCGACCTGCCGGACACGCAGGCCAAGGCGATGAATGTCGACACGCAGCCGATCACGGTCTCCATCAACTCCGCCGGCCAGATCTATCTCCAGGAGACCGAAATCCCGGTTGAGGAACTGGTGGCGAAGCTGCAGGCGATCTCGAAGACCGGCTATGACGAGCGCATCTTCATCCGCGGCGACAAGTCGACGGACTATGGCACCGCCATGAAGGTGATGGCCCGCATCTCGGCCGCCGGATACAAGAATATCGGCCTGGTTTCACTGCAGGAACAGGATCAATAGACGCAAGATGAGGACCGGCCTCACCACATCGGTGATCTTGCACGCAGTGGCGATAGCCTTCGGGCTGTTCACACTGTCGGCGCCGGCTGCATTGCCGGCGTCCGATGCCGAGTCGCTGGCGGTCGAAATCGTGCCGATGGAAGCGATCGCGCAGATACAGCAGGGCGACAAGAAGGCTGCGGTGAGTGAAAAGCCGGCGCCATTGCCGACCCAGCGCCCGGACATCGTGGCCGACGCGCAGACGGTCGGTGAGAATAGCGTCGATACCGACAAGCCGCCGACGCCGGAGCCCAAGCCCAAGCCGGTCGATAAGGCTGAGGCGCCACCGCCCGCACCGACGCCGAAAGATAAGCCCAAGCCCGAGGATGTGCCGAAGCCGAAGGAACAGCCCAAGCCTGTCCCGGCGACGGAGGTCGCACCGGTCCCGCAGCCAAAGGAAGAGGTCAAGCCCGAGCCTGTCAAGCAGGCGGAGCCCAAGCCGACACCGGCCAAGGAGCCGGCGCCGACGCCGCCGCAGGACAAGACCGCCGCCATCGACCCGCAGCCTGAGGTCAAGCCGGACGCCGTTGCCGAAGCAATAACGAAAGAGCAGCCCACCGAGACGACGCAGCTTCCGGACTCTGCGCCTGCCCCGCAGGCGCGGCCGAAGCCGCAGCCGGCCCAGGCCGAAAGCGCCAAGGCGCCGGAGCGCAAGGACGCCGACAAGCCGGTCAAGGAGGCCTCGTCCAAGCCGAAATCGGAAGACAAGCAGTTCAATGCCGACGAGATTTCGGCGCTGCTCGACAAGCGGAAGCCGTCCGGCGGCGGCGCCAAGCGTTCAACCCAGCAGGCATCGCTCGGCGGGGACAAGACGCAGGGCCAGAAGCTTTCAAGGTCGGAGCAGGGGGCGTTGGAGGCTCAGCTTGGTGGTTGCTGGACCCTGCCGGTAGGGCTCGAGGGCTCCGAGAATTTCATCGTCGTAGTCCGGTTCAACCTCGATGCCTCCGGCAAGCTGGACGGACGCCCATCTGTCGAAAAGTCGAGCGGAAGCCGCCCGTTCGACGAAAGTGCCGTGCGCGCGGTTCAGAAATGCGATGTGGCCGGCCTGCAGGTTCCCGCAGGCAAACAAGACATCTGGGCCGACGTGCGGGTCACCTTCGATCCACGGGAGATGCTCGGCCTATAGGTCTGGCGGCCCTAGAATCATTGAAGAGAAGCGAGAAGACATGAAATCCATCCTCAAGCCGCTCCTGATGATCGTAGCGATGGCGCTGGGCATGACTGCCGCCGCCATCTTGCCGGCGCGGGCGCTCGTTGAGCTCAACGTCAACAAAGGCAATGTCGAGCCGCTGCCGATCGCCATCACCGATTTCCAGGGCGGCGATGCGTTGGGCGCGGAGATTTCCGGCATCGTCAGCGCAGACCTGAAACGCTCCGGCCTGTTCGCGCCGATCGACAAGAGCGCCTTCATCGAAAAGATCTCCAATCCGGATGCTACGCCCCGCTTCGAGGACTGGAAGGTGATCAATGCCCAGGCGCTAGTCACCGGCAGCGTTAGCAAGGAGGCCGATGGCCGCGTCCGCGCCCAGTACAGGTTGTGGGACACCTTTGCCGGCCAGCAGATGTCGGGCGAGCAGTTCTTCGCCAACGACGCCAATACGAGGCGCGTCGCTCATATCATCGCCGATGCGATCTATGAGCGGCTGACCGGCGAGAAGGGCTATTTCGACACGCGCGTCGTCTTCATCGACGAATCGGGCGCAAAGAACGCGCGCAAGAAGCGCCTCGCCATTATGGACCAGGACGGCGCCAACGTCCGCTATCTGTCGGACGGCAGGTCGATCGTGCTGACCCCGCGTTTCTCGCCAAACCGGCAGGAAATCACTTACATGTCGTATGAAAGCGGCCAGCCGAAGGTCTATCTGCTGCAGATCGAGACCGGGCAGCGCGAACTGGTCGGCGACTTTCCCGGCATGACCTTTGCGCCGCGCTTTTCGCCCGACGGCCAGAAGGTGATCATGAGCCTGCTGCGCGACGACGGCAATTCCAACATCTTCGCCATGGACTTGAGAAGCCGCTCGACGACCAGGCTCACCAATTCGACGGCCATCGACACCTCGCCGTCCTATTCGCCGGATGGCAGCAAGGTGGTGTTCACCTCCGACCGCGGCGGCCGCGCGCAGATTTATGTGATGGGCGCCGACGGTTCGGGCCAGACCCGCATCTCCTTCGGCGACGGCGTCTATTCGACGCCGGTATGGTCGCCGCGCGGCGATCTCATCGCCTTCACCAAGCAGACTGCCGGCGAATTCCAGATCGGCGTCATGCGCGTCGACGGTTCGGGCGAGCGCATCCTTTCAACCGGCTTCCAGCAGGAGGGGCCGACCTGGGCGCCCAACGGGCGGGTGCTGATGTTCTTCCGCGATTCAGCCGGCGGGCCGAAACTCGTTTCGGTCGATCTCACTGGGCGCAACGAGCAGTCGATCCCGACCGCGAATTTCGCGTCGGACCCGGCCTGGTCGCCGCTGCTCGAGTGAGAGAGGAATTGGAGAAATGAAGAATTGAAGAGATGGAGAAAACGGGATTCCTCAACTCTTCAATTCGCTCCTTTCCACGGCTTGGTCGCGTTTTAGCCGCATTTCCGCCTAGGGTCCGCGCGCATCGTGGACCCGTCGGGCGGCCCCTGGCAAAACGGCTGCGGACGGCAGCCGAAACCAAATTTTAACCGTGTTTCTTGAACGCCGGTTAACCCAAACGTGGTTACTGGACGATCAACGAAATCACTCGAATTGCGAAGGAGAGGCGGCATGGGCCGTATCGCAGCACTTACTAGAAACCCGGTGATGATCGCGCTGGTGGCGTCGCTCGCCATTGCCGGTTGCGCCTCGAAGAAGACCCCGAACAGCGCCGCCGATCTCGGTCTCAGCGGCGCCGGGGCGGCAACGCCCGGATCGGCCCAGGACTTCACCGTCAACATCGGTGACCGCATCTTCTTCGATACGGATTCGTCCTCGATCCGCGCCGACGCGCAGACGACGCTTTCGCGACAGGCGCAGTGGCTGAACCAGTATAGGCAGTATGCCATCGTTATCGAAGGCCATGCCGACGAGCGCGGCACGCGCGAATACAATCTGGCGCTCGGCGCCCGCCGTGCCGCCGCCACCCGCGACTTCCTCGTCGCCAGGGGTGTTTCCGCCCAGCGCCTGAAGACCATTTCTTACGGCAAGGAGCGTCCGGTCGCGGTTTGCGACGACATCTCCTGCTGGTCGCAGAACCGCCGCGCCGTCACCACGATCAGCGGCGCCGGTTCTTGATCGGCAGAAATGCAACACATATGTGCGAAAGGCGGCCGCGGCCGCCTTTTTCATGTTCGGCGCCCGTATATGGGACTTGAAACAAAATTTGGCCGAAGTTCCTGCGTCCTGCTAAGAGCCGAGGCGCCTGACGGTTCCACTCCGATCGGAAGGCACGCAACAGGCTAACAATATCACGGCGAGAGGCACATGCATTTCAGATCGGTCTTGAGCGGCACACTTGCGCTGCTGCTCGTATCAAGCGTCGCCACACTTGCTGGCGGTACGGGGGCAAGCGGTAATGAGCAACAACCGCCGAAAGGCGGCTTTTCCTTCCAGTTGCCGACGCTCAAGCTGCCCGGCATTTTCGGTGAAAGAAAGAAACCGGATCAGGTTCAATTCGCCCAGGATGGCACCGGCACTACGGCGCTGGAGGAACAGCTCCGCCGGATGAATGGCAAGATTGAGGAGCTCAACTTCCAGGTGCTGCAGATGCAGGAGCAGATCCGCAAGCAGCAGGAAGACAACGAGTTCCGCTTCCAGCAGTTGGAAGGCGGTTCGCAAGGCGCGCAGCAACCGGCCGAGCAGAAGAAGTCGGACGCCACCACCAACACCGACAGCAGCGTCGCCGAGGCTCCGGCGACTCACGCGCCGGCCGCTGCGGGCTCACCGCCCGCCGGCGACCAGAGCGGGGAGGTCATCGTCGAATCGCCGACGGGCGAACCCGGCACGGTGATCCCGGGCACTCCGCCGAAGACGTTCGGCACCATCACCGTCGACAAGAACGGCAATGTGATCGACGCCGACGGCAACACCCAGGCACATGCACCGGCGCAGAACACTGCCCCTGCCACCAGCGACCAAGCCCCCGGTGACCAAGCCGCTGGCACGCAGGCTGGCAAGTCCGACGACACGGTGGTCGCGGCCCTGCCCGCCACCGACGACCCCGAGGAGCTTTACCGCAACTCCTACCAATTCATCCTGTCGGGCGACTACAGCACTGCCGAACAGGGTTTTCGCGACCACATCGCCCGCTTCCCCAAGAACGCCAAGGCAGCGGACGCGCATTACTGGCTGGGTGAGTCGCTGCTCGGCCAGCAGAAATACCGCGACGCGGCCGAGACTTTCCTCGCCGCCAGCAAGGACTATCCGAAGGCCAAGAAGGCTCCCGACATGCTGCTGAAGCTCGGTGTCTCGCTGGTCGGATTGAACCAGCGCGACGTGGCCTGCGCCACTTTCGGCGAGATCGGCAAGCGCTATCCCAACGTTTCCGGCACGCTCAAGGAACGCGTCAAGCAGGAAAGGGCGCTCGCGGCGTGTTAGTTTTTCTCTTGCATGTCGTTGCCCCAAAACCGGGCCCACTTTTGGGCGACATGCATTGACGCTCGAAACCGAGCCTGACCCTTCGGTTTTTTCGCAGATCGACTTTACCAACGGCGCTGTTGCGGCCGTATCCGGCGGCAGCGACTCGACCGCCCTTCTCCTTCTCCTCAAAGATCACCTCGACCGTACCGCGCCCGCAACGAAATTGCTGGCTGTGACGATCGATCACGGTCTGCGGCCGGGCTCGGCAGCGGAAGCGCAAGCCGTCGCCAGGCTTTGCCTCGGGCGCGGCATTGCCCACCGCACCCTGGTCTGGTCCGGGCGCAAGCCCTCGACCGGCATGCCGGCTGCCGCGCGAGAGGCACGCTACCGGCTGCTGGCCGAGGCAGCGCAGGCGGAAGGTATCGGCCTGATCCTGACCGGCCACACTGCCGACGACCAGGCCGAGACCGTGCTGATGCGGAAAGCACGCGAGGATGGGGCACGCCAAGATGGGCGAGGTCTCGCCGGCATGGCGCCCGCCACCCTTTACGACTGGCGGATCTGGATCGCACGGCCGCTTCTCGGCACCCGGCGGGCGGCGCTGCGCGAAGTCCTGCAGCGCGCGAATGTCGGCTGGGTCGAAGACCCGACCAATGAAGACGAGGCTTTCGAGAGGCCGCGTATCCGCGCAGGGCTTGCCGGCCGCAATGGTACCCAGCGCGTGGAAGACGCGGTGGCGCTGGCCGCGCGGGCTGCGGTGGAGCGCGAACAGCTTGGCCGTCGCGCGGCCGCGCTGATCCGCGGCTTTGCCAGCAGGCCCGCCGCCGGCCTTATCCGTCTCGATCCGGGCTTTGCGACGGCCGGCGACGAGGCGGCGGCCGTCTACGCGCTGCGCATCCTGCTGGCGACTGTCGGCGGCGTTGCCTTTCTGCCCGACCAGGTTCGCAGCGAGGCGCTGCTCGATCGGCTGAGGGCCGCCCCGTTTTGCGCCACATTGTCGCGGACGGTGATCGATGCACGGCGTGCCGGCCTCTTCCTGCGTCGCGAAACCCGCAACCTGCCGCCCGCTGCTCCTGCCGTGGACAATGCCCTTTGGGACGGCCGCCGGAGGATCAAATTGGGCGACGAGCCAGGTGCATTTTTGATCGCGCCGCTCGGCGCGGCTCGTGCCGCAAAACAGGCAATTCCCGAAGACGGCACGCCGCCAAGCCTTTTCCGCGCGGCTCTGGCGGCCGAGCCGGTGCTGTGGCGCGCAAGTGAACTTCCTGGCGAATGCCTTGGTTCGGCGCAGGACAGCCCGGTCTTGCCGGGAATGGCGGTATGCCCGGTGGTCGCGCCCTTTGCCCGCTTCCTGCCGTCCTTCGACCTGGCGCCGGCCGGAACTGTCGCCGCGCTGATCGGCGCGCCGCTGCATCCTGCCACGCCTTTTAGCGGCCACACTGCCGGTTGATCGTGGGCGAAAGCTTAACCGCGACATGCTGTTCTGCTTGGCAAGGGAAGGCGCCATCCCTATGTTAGACCCAAGTTTCCTCTCACGACGCGTGTCCGCCAACGGACACCAACGGGACAATTGATGAATCCGAATTATCGCAATCTCGCGCTCTGGGCGATCATAGCGGTCCTGCTCATCGCTCTCTTTAATCTGTTCCAGACGCCGCAGACGCGCGGAGCAGCGAGCGATGTTCCCTATTCGCAGTTCCTGCAGGATGTCGCGGCCGGCCGGGTCAAGACGGTGACCATAGCGGGTGCCCGCATCTCAGGCACCTATACCGACACCTCTACCGGCTTCCAGACCTATTCGCCGGGTGATCCGTCGCTGGTTTCGAGACTTCAGGACAAGAACGTCACCATCAACGCGCGCCCCGAATCCGACGGTTCCAATTCGCTGTTCGGCTATCTCATCTCCTGGCTGCCGATGATCCTCATCCTTGGCGTCTGGATATTCTTCATGCGCCAGATGCAGTCCGGCTCCGGCCGCGCCATGGGTTTCGGCAAGTCGAAGGCGAAGCTTTTGACCGAAGCGCATGGCCGCGTCACCTTCCAGGACGTCGCCGGCGTCGACGAAGCCAAGCAAGATCTGGAAGAGATCGTCGAATTCCTGCGTGATCCGCAGAAGTTCCAGCGGCTTGGCGGCAAGATCCCGCGCGGCGTGCTGCTTGTCGGTCCTCCCGGGACCGGCAAGACGCTGCTTGCCCGTTCGGTCGCGGGTGAGGCCAACGTCCCGTTCTTCACCATTTCCGGCTCGGACTTCGTCGAGATGTTCGTCGGCGTTGGCGCCAGCCGCGTCCGGGACATGTTCGACCAGGCCAAGAAGAATGCGCCCTGCATCATCTTCATCGACGAAATCGACGCGGTCGGTCGCCATCGCGGCGCCGGCCTCGGCGGTGGCAACGACGAGCGCGAGCAGACGCTGAACCAGTTGCTGGTCGAAATGGACGGCTTCGAATCCAATGAAAGCATCATCCTGATCGCCGCCACCAACCGGCCGGACGTGCTCGATCCGGCGCTGCTCAGGCCCGGCCGTTTCGATCGCCAGGTGGTGGTGCCGAACCCGGACATCGTCGGCCGCGAGAAGATCCTGAAGGTGCATGTGCGCAACGTGCCGCTGGCGCCCAATGTCGACCTCAAGGTGATCGCACGCGGCACGCCGGGCTTTTCCGGCGCCGACCTGATGAACCTCGTCAACGAATCCGCCCTGATGGCGGCGCGGCGTAACAAGCGCCTTGTCACCATGGCGGAGTTCGAGGACGCCAAAGACAAGATCATGATGGGTGCCGAGCGCCGCTCGTCGGCCATGACCCAGGCCGAGAAGGAACTCACCGCCTATCACGAGGCCGGCCACGCCATTCTGGCGCTGAACGTGCCGTCGGCCGATCCTCTGCACAAGGCGACCATCATCCCGCGCGGCCGGGCGCTTGGCATGGTCATGCAGCTGCCGGAAGGCGATCGTTATTCGATGAGCTACAAGTACATGATCTCGCGCCTCGCCATCATGATGGGTGGCCGCGTCGCCGAGGAGTTCAAGTTCGGCAAGGAGAACATCACCTCGGGCGCCTCCTCGGACATCGAGCAGGCAACCAAGCTGGCGCGCGCCATGGTCACGCGCTGGGGCTTCTCCGACAAGCTCGGCCATGTCGCCTATGGCGATAATCAGGAAGAGGTCTTCCTCGGCCATTCGGTGGCGCGCACGCAGAACGTCTCGGAAGAGACGGCGCAGATCATCGACGCCGAAGTGCGCCGGCTGATCGACGAGGCCTATTCGACGGCGAAATCCATCCTGACCAAGAAGAAGAAGGAATGGATCGCGCTGGCGCAGGGGCTGTTGGAATATGAGACGCTGTCCGGCGAGGAGATCAAGCAGCTGATCGCTGGCCACAAGCCCGCCCGCGATCTCGGCGACGACACGCCGCCAAGCCGTGGCTCGGCCGTGCCGAAGTCCGGCAGCCGCCGCAAGAAGGGTCCGGAGCCCGAAGGCGGCATGGAGCCTCAGCCGTCAAGCTAGGGTCCGGCTCAGGAGATTGAGTCGAAAACGCCGCGGCTTGGACCGCGGCGTTTTTTGTTCAGGAGGTGCCGACTGCCGATCACGGCGCGAAGCCTCTCACCCCCACCGCATTCGCTCCTATAACTGGATTCGGCAATTGTTGAGTTACGAGGGCGCGCTGTCCGGCCGACCTCTCAAGACCTGGGTTCCTCGCCCCCGCAAAGCGGGGGAGAGGTGGCCGCGAAGCGGCCGGAGAGGGGTTTCGTAGGGCGCAGATCCCCCTCTCCGTCTCGGCTTCGCCGAGCCACCTCTCCCCCACTCTCGTGGGGGCGAGGAACCCAAGCTGGAATGATGCCGCGATCCTTCCCCTCTGTCCTGCCAATCTCCCCATCAAAGGGGAGATTGGCAGTGGCTTCACCGGCGCCCGCAGGACCGTCCGCCGCCACCGGCAACAAAAAAGCCCGCGAACCTTGCGGTTCGCGGGCCTTCCATCTTTCAGATGCTGCCGCCGATCAGCTCTTCAGCGCGGCATTGCAAAGGCTGTAGAAGCCGCCACCCTTCTGGATCCACTTGAGGCCACCCAGCGTATCGGCCTCCTTGTTGGCGTGGTACTGGTCGCGGCAGGTGTGCATGCGGCCCTTGGCCGGGGTTTCGCTGCTATACTTGGTGGAGATCGCCTTCGGAAACGTCACACCCTGGGGAGCGGTGACGGTCGGCGTTTCCGGGTGGCTGGTGAGGCTTGCCTGATCGGCTGCCGGCATGGTGTCGTCGTCGGAACCACCGGCACCGCACTGGCTCATGCGGAAGTCGTTCCACTTCATGCCGTTCAGAGTGTTGCCGGTCTTGGCCGCCTGATATTTGGCGCTGCAATCCGCCCTGCTGAGGCCGTTGCGTGCGTTGGCAGTCGCCGCTGCCTTGGTCGTCGCGGCGGCGGGTTCCACGGTCGCGCTGGCGCCGGCGGCGCATTCGCTCTTGCGGAAGTCATTCCACTTCGTGCCGTTCAGCGTGCCGGCGGCCTTTGCAGCCTGGTATTTGGTGCTGCATTCTTTCGCCGCCAGGCCCGGTGCCGCGTCGGAAATTGCAGCGCTGGTGCTGTCCGCCGCGGCTGGCGTGGCGTCGGCGGCGTCGGTACCGCATTCTGCCTTGCGGAACTGGTTCCAGTTCTGCCCGCCAAGTGTTCCGGCGTCCTTTGCCGCGTTATACTTGGTGCTGCATTCAGCCATGGTCAGCGCATTGGCGGGCGCCGCCAGGAATAAGGTCACGACGGCGAGACCCGTCAAAGTGGCAAGTCGATGGATGAGCATGCGTCTTCTCCCTCAGATGTTCACGATATGTACCAAGCAAGCAATAGCACTCAACGGCTGGTTGCGCCAGAGGCTAAATGGTGTAAAAGCGGTCGGAAAGTGCATTATTTCGATATAATCGTAGCCAGACCCTGTCCGCCAGGTAGATTTTCCCGAGCGCATTTGCACGGAAAACGCGCATAGAGCGAACACAGTGAGGGACTGCCTGACATGGCGGGTTGGATCGAGTGTCACCGGTGCGGCGCAACTGAATGCCTGATCCAGGGCCACTCGACCCGCGGATTGCGAATTCAGTGCCTCCCGACTGACACAACAAAGAATCCAGATGCAGTCTGTAGTTCCTGAACGCTGCTGCCGCAACCAGGGCAGGAAACTTGAAAATCCACGCACGAACGTGACACAAAACACACAAAACAACAATTTTCTAAGGATTGGTGACCTATAATCATGCATTGTGATGATAGGGCTCGGGCCAATTTATGGCATGACGTGCCGGAAAAGAACCATCGGGAAGCTGGCTAGCATGGCAGGAAGTTATTTCGGTACGGACGGCATTCGCGGGCGCGCCAACAGGTTTCCAATGACGGCGGAGGTCGCCATGAGGGTCGGCATGGCCGCCGGCCTTTCGTTCCAGCGCGGCAACCATCGCCACCGCGTCGTGCTCGGCAAGGACACCAGGCTTTCCGGCTACATGATCGAGAATGCGATGGTGTCGGGTCTGTGCGCCGCCGGCATGGACGTGTTCCTGCTCGGCCCCATTCCGACGCCCGCGGTCGCCATGCTGGTGCGCTCGTTGCGCGCCGACATCGGCGTGATGATCTCGGCCTCGCACAATCCTTACTACGACAACGGTATCAAGCTGTTCGGCCCAGATGGCTACAAGCTCTCCGATGAGATCGAGGAGCGCATCGAGGGGATGCTCGACAAGGATATCGACCTGGCGCTCGCCGATTCGGACGGGCTCGGCCGCGCCAAGCGCGTCGACGGCGTCCATGACCGCTACATCGAATTCGCCAAGCGCACGCTGCCGCGCTCGATGTCGCTTTCGGGCCTCCGCATCGTCGTCGATTGCGCCAATGGCGCCGCCTACAAGGTGGCGCCCGAGGCGCTGTGGGAACTCGGCGCCGAGGTCGTCGCCATCAATGTCGACCCCAACGGCTTCAACATCAACAAGGAGTGCGGCTCGACCCATCCGGCCGGCCTGCAGAAGAAGGTCCACGAAGTGCGCGCCGATATCGGCATCGCGCTCGACGGCGATGCCGACCGCGTCGTCATCGTCGACGAGAACGGCGCGATCGTCGACGGCGATCAGATCATGGCGCTGATCGCTGAGTCCTGGCATCAGAGCGGGCGGCTGGCCGGCGGCGGCGTCGTCTCGACGGTGATGTCCAATCTCGGCCTCGAACGCTTCCTCGGCGACATGAACCTGCAGTTGCACCGCACCAAGGTCGGCGACCGCTATGTCGTCGAGCACATGCGTGCGCACGGCCTGAATGTCGGCGGCGAACAGTCGGGCCACATCGTGCTGTCCGATTTTTCCACCACCGGCGACGGCCTCGTCTCGGCGCTCCAGGTGCTCGCCTGCATCAAGCGGCAAAACCGGCCGGTCAGCGAACTGTCGAAGAAATTTGCGCCGGTGCCGCAGCTGCTGAAGAACGTCCACATTTCCGGCGGCAAGCCGCTCGAGGAAGCCCTGGTCAAGGCGGCGATCGAAGATGGACGCCACCGCCTGGGCAAGGCTGGCCGCCTGGTCATCCGGCCATCCGGCACGGAACCGCTCATCCGCGTCATGGCGGAAGGCGACGATCAGCAGCTGGTCGAGGCCGTCGTCAACGACATCGTCGAGGTCATTTCGGAAACGCGCAGCGCCGCCTGATCCTGCAGCTTTTGCCAGTTTGAAAGCCCGCCTTCCGGCGGGCTTTTTTGTTGGGTTGCATTCCAATGAATCCAGGGAAACGACGAAATCCTGAAAGATTTAGAGGTACATGGTTAAGCGATACGGTTAAACGCGTTTTAACTTTTCCAATTCATTATCCATGACTGAAGCCAATCAGATTCGGACGCGTTCGCTGTGCCGAGGGTTCTCAGGGGTGACAAGCATGTTCAATACAGCAAGAATGGCCCTCTTTGCCGCGCTGCTCGCGGGCGTGGCCGGACCAGTGTTCGCTGCCGACTTCGTCGAGCCGCCCGTGGTCGAGCCGGCCCCGCCGCTGCCCGTCTACGAGCAGCCGGTCGAATATGGCGGCTGGTACATTCGCGGCGACATCGACTACCACTGGTCGAGGTTCCGCGGCGGCGACTACATCACCTACGGGCCGGATCCTGGCACCGGCCGCTTTGACAGCGGCAAGCTGGAGGGCGCCTTCTCGGCCGGCGCCGGCGTCGGTTACCAGATCAACCAGCATTTTCGCACCGACCTGACCGCGGACTGGATGAGCAAATCCGATTTCCGCGGCTCGACCAGCGGCATCTGCCTCGATGGAGATCCCTGCACTTCGACCGACACCTCGTCCTATACGGCACTGCTGCTTCTCGCCAACGCCTATGTCGATATCGGCACATGGCACGGCATCACGCCCTATGTCGGCGCCGGCATCGGCGGCGCCTGGGTCAAGTGGGATACGCTGCATAACGTCAGTGAGGACGGTTCGTTTGAGCATAGCGGCGGCAAGGGCTGGCGTTTTGCCTATGCCGCCATGGCTGGCGCATCTTACTGCCTGACCGATCGTGTCAAGCTCGATGTCGGCTACCGCTACAGCCATATCGAAGGCGGTAAGATGTTCGACTTCGCCAGCGGCGTCGGTCCGGGCCATGACAAAGGCATCAATGTGCACGAAGTGCGCGGCGGCCTGCGCTACCAGTTCGGCAACTCGGGCTGCGCTCAGCCGGAGCCGATCGCCTACGAACCCGAACCGGTCTACACCAAGTAATCGCTTCGAGAGCAGGGTTACGGACCGCCCGGCGAAAGCCGGGCGGTTTTCGTTTGGCCGGGAAAGCGCATCAAAATCAATTCGCTAACCCCTTGTTATCCTTAACCGCCACTTAACCACTATGGTTAACAATGCTTCCTGAAACGTCGCTCGCGATCGCGAATGGCGCCACCTTCGGGAGCCGGGATCATGACAGTCAAATCGCGTATAGCGCTGGCGCTTGCAGCAATCGCCCTGACGCCGCTGTCGCAGGCACTTGGTGCCGACTACGATCCGCCGATCTACGTCGACCAGGCGCCGGATTATGTGCCGGTCGAAGTCGGTTCGGGATGGTATCTGCGGGGCGATGTCGCTTATTTGCCGGAAAAGAGTTTCGAAGATGAGGACTTCGCCTTCACACCGGCGAGCTTCAGCGACAATGAAGATCCGATCTTTGCCAGCATCGGCTTCGGCTACCATTTCAACGACTATCTGCGTGCCGATCTCAATTTCGGCTATCTGCCCGGCAACAAGATCGGCGTCGGCTATGATGACGGAACGACCGTGGCATCAGCGTCCCTGAAGAACTACGCCTTCTCGGGCATGCTCAATGGCTATGTCGATCTTGGCACCTATGTCGGGATCACGCCCTATCTCGGCGCGGGTATCGGAATCGTCCAGAGCAATCGCAAGCTTTCGGCGAGCTATTTCACCGACAACAATGACCCTACCGACGATTTTGTTCTGCAGGACGACAAGACCCAGTATTCCTTTGCCTATACGCTTAATGCGGGCCTTGCCTATCAAGTGTCCAAGAATGTTTCCGTCGATCTGGGCTATCAGTACTTTTCCGCGCCCGACGCCGAATATGCGACTGCCGAGAGTCTAACTTCATATACGATCGACAAAGGGATCAGCAATCATCAGGTCAAGCTCGGGTTGCGCTACGATCTCTGGTAGGAGCTGCGCGGGCGACAATCAAGACGGCGGATCTTCGGGTCCGCCGTTTGCGTTTTAAGCCATGGCATTTTCGCCGCGTGCGACCAGTATCCTGCCAGCGACAAAAACTTTCCCCTTGACGCCTGACGCCTGAACGCATATCGCCGTCCGTGGGCCACCCCTCCCCAACGAGGGGCCACTATCTGGAAGGATAGACCACAATGACGACGCGTACGAAGCCCGGACTCCGTCCGGCAAATCCCAATTTTTCCTCAGGTCCCTGTGCAAAACGTCCCGGCTGGTCGGTCGAGGCGCTGACCAATGCCGCGCTCGGACGCTCGCACCGCGCCAAGATCGGCAAGACCAAGCTCGAACAAGCGATCGAGCTGACGCGGGAAGTTCTCCAGATTCCGGCGGATTATCGCATCGGCATCGTGCCGGCGTCGGACACCGGCGCGGTCGAGATGGCGCTGTGGTCGCTGCTCGGCCAACGTGGCGTCGACATGATCGCCTGGGAGAGTTTCGGTTCCGGCTGGGTCACCGATGTGGTCAAGCAGCTGAAGCTTGCCGACGTGCGCAGGATCGAAGCCGGTTACGGCGCGCTGCCGGATCTGACAAAAATCGACTTCGACCGCGATGTGGTCTTCACCTGGAACGGCACGACATCAGGCGTGCGTGTGCCGAACGGCGATTTCATTCCGGCCAGCCGCAAGGGCCTGACCGTCTGCGACGCGACGTCGGCGGCCTTTGCGCAAAAGCTCGATTTCCAGAAGCTCGATGTCGTCACCTTCTCCTGGCAGAAGGTGCTGGGCGGCGAAGGTGCGCACGGCATGCTGATCCTCAGCCCGCGCGCCGTCGAGCGGCTGGAAAGCTACAAGCCCGCCTGGCCGCTGCCGAAAATCTTTCGCCTCACCTCGGGCGGCAAGCTCATCGAAGGCATCTTCAAGGGCGAGACCATCAACACTCCATCGATGCTGTGCGTCGAGGACTATCTCGACGCGCTGCGTTGGGCGAAGTCGATCGGCGGCCTCGACGCATTGATTGCCCGCGCCGACGCCAATGCCGCCGTAATCGACGGTTTTGTCGACAAATCTGCATGGCTCGGCCATCTGGCCACCGACCCGGCGACGCGGTCGAACACGTCCGTCTGTCTTTCCTTTACCGACCCGGATGTCGCTGGGCTCGATGCCGACGGACAAGCGGCGTTCGCCAAGGGCATCGTCTCGACGCTCGACAAGGAAGGCGTCGCCTACGATATCGGCGCCTATCGCGATGCGCCGCCCGGCCTGCGCATCTGGTGCGGCGCGACGGTCGAGACCTCCGACCTCGAAGCGCTGCTGCCTTGGCTCGACTGGGCCTTTGCCGCACAAAAGGCGTCGCTCAAGGCGGCCGCCTGAGTTTCCCGTGGCGGCCCTCGGGGCCGCCCATTCCCAAACGGATCAAATCTCATTTGAAGGAGGCCGCCATGGCACCCCGCGTTCTCGTCTCAGACAAACTCTCCACCACCGCCGTTCAGATCTTTAGGGATCGCGGCATCGACGTCGACTACCTGCCCGATCTCGGCAAGGACAAGGAAAAGCTGCTCGAAGTGATCGGGCAGTATGACGGCCTCGCCATCCGTTCGGCGACCAAAGTCACCGAAAAGCTGATCAACGCCGCCACCAGGCTCAAGGTGGTCGGCCGCGCCGGCATCGGCGTCGACAATGTCGACATCCCGGCGGCGAGCCGCAAGGGCATCATCGTCATGAACACGCCGTTCGGCAATTCGATCACCACCGCCGAGCATGCCGTCGCCATGATCTTCGCGCTGGCCCGCCAGATACCGGAAGCCAATGCCTCGACCCATGCCGGCAAATGGGAAAAGAACCGCTTCATGGGCATCGAGATCACCGGCAAGACGCTGGGCATCATCGGCTGCGGCAATATCGGCTCGATCGTGGCCACGCGCGGCGTCGGCCTGAAGATGCACGTCATCGCCTTCGACCCGTTCCTGTCGGACAGCCGCGCCGAGGAGCTCGGCGTCGAGAAGGTCGAACTGGACGAGCTGTTCACCCGCGCCGATTTCATCACTCTGCACACGCCATTGACCGACAAGACGCGCAACATCATCGACGCCGCGGCAATCGCCAAAATGAAGACCGGCGTGCGCATCATCAACTGCGCCCGTGGCGGGCTGATCGTCGAGGCCGACCTGATCGCGGCGTTGAAAAGCGGCAAGGTGGCGGGCGCTGGCATCGATGTGTTCGAGGTAGAGCCGGCGGAGAAAAGTGAGCTGTTCGGCATGGAGCACGTGGTGGCGACGCCGCATCTCGGTGCGTCGACGATGGAGGCGCAGGAGAATGTCGCCCTGCAGGTCGCCGAGCAGATGGCCGACTATCTGATCAAGGGCGCTGTTTCCAACGCCATCAACATGCCGTCGATCACCGCCGAGGAGGCGCCGCGCCTGAAGCCTTTCGTCAAGCTTGCCGAAGTGCTCGGCGCCTTTGTCGGCCAGGTCACTGAGGATCCGATCAAGGAGGTCGAAATACTGTTCGACGGCTCGACCGCGACGATGAACACGCGCGCGCTGATCAGCGCCACTCTTGCCGGGCTGATCCGGCCGCAGGTCTCCGACGTCAACATGGTGTCGGCGCCGATCATGGTGAAGGAGCGCGGCATCATCGTCGCCGAGGTCAAGCGCGACAAATCCGGCGTGTTCGACGGCTACATCAAGCTGACGGTCAAGACCGAGCATAGGACGCGTTCGATCGCCGGCACCTGCTTCTCGGACGGCAAGCCGCGCTTCATCCAGATCAAGGGCATCAACCTCGACGCCGAGGTCGGCCAGCACATGCTCTACACGACGAATGCCGATGCGCCGGGCATCATCGGCCTGCTCGGCACGGTCTGCGGCGAGAACGGCGTCAACATCGCCAACTTCCAGCTTGGCCGCAACCGGCCTGGCGGCGATGCCATTGCACTGCTTTATCTCGATGCGCCGTTCCCGGAAAACGTGCTGGAACAGGTGCGGGCGCACAAGTCGATCGACTCCGCCAAGCGGCTGCATTTCGATGTGGGCGCCTGAATCATGCCCGCGCGCCCCGCGTGCTATACAAGCACGCGGGGCGTTTCGACAATGTGGCTGACAGGCTCTGGATTGCACCATCCCCGTGCGGCATCGAATATTTGCCGGCTAAATCGCCATCTTCTTTCCGCTGTATTCGGCGAGGCTGATACCGCCAAGCACCAGCACGAGGGCCAGTCCCTGATAGAGCTGGAATGTCTCACCGACGATCAGCACCGACAGCAGCGTGCCGAAGATCGGCACCAGGTTGATGAACAGGCCAGCCCGGTTACGATCAGTTCGTTGCCCCGGATGTAAAAGATCTGCGAGACGACTGAGGCGCCGATCGCGGTGTAGAACGCTATCGCCCAGCCGCGCGCATCGGGGACGATGACCTTGCCGGCGGCCACTTCCCACAGGAAGAAAGGCAGCGAGGTGACAAGTGCGGCAATCGACAGCGCCAGCATCAGGCTTTGCCAGCGTATAGCCGGCTTCAGCCGCAGCCCGACCGAGTAGAAGCTGTAGCAAAGCACCGCGATCAGCATGATGGCGTCGCCGAAGTTGAGATCCAGCTTGAGAAGCAGGCGCAGATCGCCATGGCTGGCTGTCAGGGCGACACCGACAATCGTCAGCACGACGCCGGCGATCTGCACCAGATTCACACGCAGGCGAAACAGCACGAAATTGGCGAGGATGATCACGATCGGTATCGCCGCCTGCTCGATCGAGACGTTGATCGCCGTCGTGTAGTTGAGCGCCGTGTAGAAGATCGCGTTGAAGAAGGTGAAGCCGCAAGCGCCGAGCCCGCCAAGCAGCAACCAATGCTTGCGCACCACCGGCCAGTCCTCGCGCAGCGTTCGCCAGCCGAGCGGCAGCATGATCAGAACGGCCAGAACCCAGCGCAGGAACACCAGCGTCATCGGCGAGACGTGGTCGACCGCCAGCTTGCCGGCCACGGAGTTGCCGCCCCACAGCAAGGTGGTGAACAGCAGGAACAGATAGGCGGTTCGATGCATAGCTAAAATTTCCAGCCGGGAGGGCAGGCGAAGGGTCTTTTGCCGACCTATTGTGGTGGTTCGCCCAAGTAAATGATGTCAAAGGCGAAAATTGTTGTGCCTGAGGGTGCTTTCGGCGGTAAAGAATGGTCGCGCTCGCCGGGTCTTGACGTTATAGAGCGACGTGCGTCCACTGGACGGACAAAGTACGCGTCTCAGGCTTGAATGTTCGCATCGTGCTTTCCGAAAATCGATTCCGATTTTCCGGCCTATGCGATAGAAGCCTGTCGTTTCGAACTATTTCAACCCGCTCCGAGCGGCGCCTCAAGGGAAAAGAAACATGGCCAATGTGGTGGTCGTCGGCTCGCAATGGGGCGACGAGGGCAAAGGCAAGATCGTGGACTGGCTGTCGGAACGCGCCGACGTCGTCGTACGCTTCCAGGGCGGCCACAATGCCGGCCATACGCTGGTCGTCGACGGCAAGGTCTACAAGCTGTCGCTGCTGCCGTCCGGCGTGGTGCGGCAAGGCAAGCTGTCCATCATCGGCAATGGCGTCGTCTTCGATCCGCACGCCTTCGTCGCGGAAGTGGCGAAATTGAAGGCGCAAGGCGTCGAGGTGACGCCGGAGCGCCTGAAAATAGCCGAAAACACCGCGCTTATCCTGTCCTTGCACCGGGAGCTGGACGGATTCCGCGAAGACGCCGCCACCAATTCCGGGACGAAGATCGGCACGACCCGTCGTGGCATCGGCCCTGCCTATGAGGATAAGGTGGGCCGGCGCGCCGTCAGGGTGATGGATTTGGCGGATTTGGAAACGCTGCCCTTGAAGGTCGACAGGCTGCTGACGCACCACAATGCGCTGCGCCGTGGGCTCGGCCACGCCGAAGTCACGCATGACGCAATCATGAGTGAGCTGATTTCGGTCGCCGACGAGATCCTGCCCTATATGGACCGTGTCTGGAAGATCCTCGACGACAAGCGCCGCGCCGGCGAACGCATCCTGTTCGAGGGCGCGCAAGGCACGCTGCTCGACATCGACCACGGCACTTATCCGTTCGTCACCTCGTCCAACACGGTAGCTGGTCAAGCCGCCGCCGGATCCGGCGTCGGCCCGGGTGCCATCGGCTATGTACTCGGCATCACCAAGGCCTATACGACGCGTGTCGGCGAAGGTCCGTTTCCGACCGAACAGAAGAACGAGATCGGCGAGTTCCTGGGCACGCGCGGCCATGAGTTCGGCGTCGTCACCGGCCGCAAGCGCCGCTGCGGCTGGTTCGATGCGGTGCTGGTTCGTCAGGCCGTGGCCGTCAACGGCATCAAGGGCATTGCGCTGACCAAGCTCGACGTGCTCGACGGGCTGGACGAGATTAAGGTCTGCACCGGCTATCGTCTCGATGGCGAGGCGATCGATTATCTGCCGGCCAGCCAGGGTGCGCAGGGGCGCGTCGAACCCATCTATGAGACGCTGGAGGGCTGGAAAGGCACCACCGCCGGCGCCAGAAGCTGGAACGATCTGCCGGCCCAGGCAGTCAAATATGTCCGTCACATCGAGGAGCTGATCGGCGCGCCGGTCGCACTCCTTTCCACCAGCCCTGAACGGGACGACACAATACTTGTGACCGATCCGTTTCAAGACTAGATTCCAGGCTATTCCGGGCATCGCGGCCGCTTTGCGGGGGCCGGCCCAGAAACGAAATGCAGGTCGACTGAAGCATGGCAGATTTTGTTGGTGCTCTGAAAAAGACGCTCGACGGCCTTGGCAATCCGACGCCGGAGATACGCGCGAGGGTCTATGACAAGGCCCGTTCGACGATCGCGGACAAGCTGGCCAAGAACATACCGCCGCTGGCGCCTTCGGTCGTTGCCCAGCATAAGCGCACCCTGGAGGACGCCATCGCCAGCGTCGAGCGGGAGTACGCCAAGCCTGCGCCGGCATCTGATCCGCTGTCGGAGCTGGAGGACATCTTCTCCTCCATCGACCGCAACAAGAACCAACCCAGCCATGTCCGGCAGCCGGCAAAGGCCGAGCCGGCATGGCAACCGGCAAAGACCGAGCCGACATGGCAGCCGGCGCCTGCCGCCAAAGCCGCGCCGAATTGGCAAAAACCGCCATCCGTTGCTTCTCCTCCAGAGCGCACCGATACGGTGCCTTCGGACGCGAATTTTCCGGCGGCGGACGAGAAGAGCGATACGTTTCGAGACGATGTCTTTGCCAACGACGAGGAGCCGGCGCCGGACACCTTTCAGCGTCTGCGTCCTGCCGAGCGCAAGCGCAGCTATGGCGGGCTGATCGCCGCTGTCGTCGCTTTGCTCGTCGTCGCCGGCGGCGGCTACGGCGTCTGGCTGAATAAGGACGAGTTCAGCAACATGATGGGTCTCAACAGCACGACTGTTGCAACCATAGAACCGTTGGTGAAGCCGACCCCGGCCGAGCCCGCTACCGAGGCCGCGGCAAGGCCCCCGGCCGCAGCGGCTCCAACGGATGCCGAGGGCACAAAGTTCACCCAGCGGCTGACACCGGAGGGCGGTGAGGTCGATCCCGGCCCCGCTTCAGGACAAAGCGGTATCGGAGAGGGCGAATCCGTCGCAGCACTGACCACACCGCCGCCGCCGGCCGCACCTGCGCCTGCAGCGCCGGCCGGCGATACGCCAGCTACGACTGCGCCCGCCACGCCGGGCGCTGCCCCCACAACACCGCCTGCCGATGAAGCAACGCCGGCGCCGGGGGCGCCGACCGATAGCGCGGCCGCCCCGGCAGCGCCGGCCCCGGGTGCTGCGCCGGCCGCGCCGACAGCCGCGCCTGCGGAAACCGCGCTGGCGGTCGGCCAAAAGGCAATCTTCTACGAGGAGCGTACCAGCACCGCCCAAGGATCTGCCGAGCCCGGCAGCATCGTCTGGTCGCTGGTGCAGGAATCGCCCGGCGGCAATCTGCCGCCCGAGCCGGCAATCCGCGCCGAAGCGAGCATTCCGGGCAAGGACGTGCAGCTGCGCATGACCATCCGCCGCAACACCGACCAGACACTGCCGGCCAGCCATATCATCGAGATGATTTTCCTGACGCCCGATGGTTTTGACGGCGGCGGCGTCGACAATATCCTGCGCGTTGCCATGAAGGGCTCTGAACAGGATGCCGGCAGCCCGCTGATCGGCATCCCGGCCAAGATCGCCGACGGCTTCTTCCTGGTCGCTCTCAACGACACCAAGGCGGACGAAGACGCCAATCTGACCCTGCTCCGGGGGCAGAACTGGATAGACGTGCCGGTCGTCTACAAGACCGGACGGCGGGCGCTGCTCACCATGGAAAAGGGCATTCCCGGCGAGAAGGTGTTCGATGAGGCGCTGAAGGCCTGGCAAACAAAGACGGCGGGCTGAGGCCGGCTCACCAGCTCAACGCTCCCTTTGGCTCAGAAGCCTTGGAACAGCATGTCGAGTGCGGCCACGATGTCGTCGTGACGACTGGAAAGATTTCCTTCGGCAGCAGGCAATTCAGAAGCCATCAAGGCTGACATGAATTGAGTGACCATGACATGGTCACTGCCGTTGATCGTGAAGGTGGGGTTTAGCCGGCGGCTCGGCACCGGGGTCATGTTGGGCGGCATCAGCCTGAACGTCGAGCAGATAGCCGCCGCCTTCAGCTCTTCGGTAGAAATCGTAAAGCGCCATCA
The DNA here is from genome assembly GCF_003997585.1 of Mesorhizobium sp. M5C.F.Cr.IN.023.01.1.1. Lineage (NCBI taxonomy): Bacteria > Pseudomonadati > Pseudomonadota > Alphaproteobacteria > Hyphomicrobiales > Phyllobacteriaceae > Mesorhizobium > Mesorhizobium sp. M5C.F.Cr.IN.023.01.1.1. The sequence continues at coordinate 91,074 of NZ_RZSU01000011.1, forward strand.
AAACGGCCGGTACTTGGCCAGTGGCAGTCCGCCTGACATAGTCTTTAGAGCTCTCGATCGCCTCCCTGTTTTCCTCCTGCCACCGGCGCGTTTTTCGGCTGAAATCGCCTTGGCGATACCCTCCTCGGCGGCGCGAGATATGTTCATACCGAGCGCCTTGGCGTCTTCGATCAATCTGGAGTCGATGGAGGTATTGACCGATTTTCGGCGGCCTTTTGGAGTCGATTGAACATGGAGCAGCTCCCATCCATGCGCATAAGATAGGCGCATAAAAGCACGCATGCTATCCCTACACCTCCATCTCCTCGCGCAGCATCTCCAGCTCCAGCCATTCCTCCTCGAGCGCTGCCAGCGTGGCGCGCTCCTTATCGAGCGCGGCGATGGTCTTCTGGAATGAGGCCGGGTCGCGCTCGTAATAGGCCGGGTCGGCGATGTTGTTCTCCAGCCGTGAGATCGAGGCGTTCACCGCCTCGATCTTCTTCGGCAGTGATTCCAGCGCGAATTTCTGCTTGAACGACAGTTTCTTTGCTGGACCCTTCGGCGCAGCTGCTTCGGTCCTGCCTGCCGCCGCCACTTCGCTGGTCTCCGCCTTCGGCCGCGCCTTGCGATCGTCCAGCCTGGTGCCGCCGCGCTGCGCCAGCATGTCGGAATAGCCGCCGGCATACTCGATCCATCGGCCGCCGCCGTCCGGCGCGATCAGGCTGGTCACGGTGCGGTCGAGGAAATCGCGGTCGTGGCTGACCAGGATGACGGTACCGGCAAAACCGGCGACCAGCTCCTGCAGCAGTTCCAACGTCTCCATGTCGAGATCGTTGGTCGGCTCGTCGAGCACCAGCAGGTTTGCCGGCCGCGCCAGCACACGGGCGAGCAGCAGCCGCGCCCGCTCGCCGCCCGAAAGCTCGCGCACCGGCGTACGCGCCTGTTCCGGCTTGAACAGGAAATCCTTCATATAGGAGACGACGTGGCGCTGCTCGCCATTGATGACAAGGTTCTCGCCGCGCCCGTCGGTGAGGTATTGCGCCAGCGTTTCGGCCGGGTCGACCGCCTCGCGCTTCTGGTCGAGCGTGGCGATCTCCAGATTGGTGCCGAGCCGCACCGAGCCTGAGTCCGGCTTCAATTCGCCGGTCAGCATCTTCAGCAGCGTCGTCTTGCCGGCGCCGTTCGGGCCGACCAGGCCGACACGATCGCCGCGCTGGATGCGGGTCGAGAAGCCCTTGACCACGGTAAGATCGCCAAAGCTCTTCTCGATGTTCTTGGCCTCGATCACCAGCTTGCCGGATTCGGCGGCGTCGCTGGCCACCATGGTCGCCGCACCCTCGGCGCCGCGATGGCCACGAAAACGCTGGCGCATGGTCTGCAGTTCGCCGAGCCGGCGCATGTTGCGCTTGCGCCTTGCCGTCACGCCGTAGCGCAACCAGTGCTCCTCGCGTACGATCTGGCGGCCAAGCTTGTGCTGCTCGCGCTCTTCTTCTTCCAGCACGTTGTCGCGCCATTCCTCGAAATGGCCAAAGCCCTTGTCGAGCCTGCGGGTCTGGCCGCGATCGAGCCAGACAGTGGCGCGTGACACGCGCTCGAGGAAACGGCGGTCGTGCGAAATGACGATCAGCGCCGAAGAGGTGCGGGCAAGCTCCTCCTCCAGCCATTCGATGACCGACAGGTCGAGATGATTTGTCGGCTCATCAAGGAGGAGAATGTCGGGCTCCGGCGCCATGACGCGGGCAAGGGCAGCACGGCGCGCTTCGCCGCCGGAGAGATCGTTCGGCGGTTCCTCGCCGGATAGGCCGAGATGCTCTATCAGATAGGTGGCGCGGTAGGGATCGTCGGCGGGTCCGAGCCCCGCCTCGACGTAGGCGCGGACGCTGGCGAAACCGTCCATGTCGGGCATTTGCGGCAGGTAGCGCACTGTCGCCGAAGGCTGGCGGAACACCTCGCCGTCCTGCGGCTCGATCAATCCCGCAGCGATCTTGAGC
>NZ_RZSU01000120.1:0-17089 GCF_003997585.1 Mesorhizobium sp. M5C.F.Cr.IN.023.01.1.1
GTCGTCGGCCGAGACGCCGAAGGCCCCTGCACCGGTTGCTGCCCGTGCGCCGTCCTCGGCCGACGACGCGTCGCGCGAAGAGCGCGTGCGCATGACCAAGCTGCGGCAGACCATCGCGCGCCGCCTCAAGGAAGCGCAGTCGACCGCCGCCATGCTGACCACCTTCAACGAGGTGGACATGAGCGCGGTGATGGCGCTCAGGACCAAATACAAGGATGTGTTCGAGAAGAAGCACGGCGTGAAGCTGGGCTTCATGGGCTTCTTCACCAAGGCCGTCACCCATGCGCTGAAGGAAATCCCCTCCGTCAATGCCGAAATCGACGGCACCGACATCATCTTCAAGAATTACGCCCATATCGGCGTCGCCGTCGGCACCGAAAAAGGCCTCGTCGTGCCGGTGGTGCGCAATGCCGACCAGATGGGAATAGCCGAGATCGAGAAGGATATCGGCCGGCTGGGCATCGCCGCGCGTGACGGCAAGCTTTCCGTGGCAGATATGCAGGGAGGCACGTTTACGATTTCTAACGGCGGCGTTTACGGGTCGCTGATGTCGACGCCGATCCTCAACGCGCCGCAGTCGGGCATTCTGGGCATGCACAAGATCCAGGAGCGACCGGTGGTGGTCGGCGGCCAGATCGTGATCCGGCCGATGATGTATCTGGCGCTCTCCTACGATCACCGCATCGTCGATGGCAAGGAAGCGGTGACCTTCCTGGTCCGCGTCAAGGAAAGCCTGGAGGATCCCGAGCGGCTGGTGCTCGACCTCTAAGGTAGGTCGAGGTGAGCCGGAGAATGGATCTGCGCAACCGGATGAGTTCCTCTCGTTTGCGCTCCGGATTGCTTTTCACGCTGTGTACGGCTGGTGTTGCACAGACGGGATCGGCAGCCTTTGCCGCCTGTCCGCTTGAACTCGCCGTCTATGGCGATGCCGAAAACGCCGGCGAAATCGATTTCAGGCCGACCGGGGGATCGGCCGTTGTCACCAACACGTTCAAGATGGTGCTCGACAACGGCGTCGTGCTCGACGGCATCGTCATGTGGACGGAAGGCGTGGCGCGGCCGCGTGGTTCGCTGATGTACAAATGCCCGACAGGCGACGTCACCGGCGACGAACTCGCCGCCTGCACATTGTGGGAGGGGGTCGTCTACAGTGCTGACGACAACGGCAACATAGCCCTACTGCCGGCCGAAGGCGCGGACGCGCCGAAGACCCTGATCTTTCCCGACCTCGGGCCGTCGCTGCAGATGTCGGCGGCCTATGGCGCCAACGGGTTTTCTAAAGTGCCGTGGGATGTTTTTTCGTTGACGGGCTGTCAGGAATGAGCGCGGCGAAAAAACTGCTGCTGGTGACCGGCGGCGGCCGCGGCATCGGCGCCGCCATGTCCAGGCTTGCCGCCAAGGCCGGCTACCGCGTCGCGATCAACTACGCGACGAATGAGGCTGCTGCCGCGGCGCTTGTCGAGGCGATCAGGCAGGATGGCGGCGAAGCGCTGGCCATCAAGGGCGACGTCGGCAGCGAGGCCGATATTCAGACGATGTTCGAGCGCATCGATCGTGCCTTCGGTCCGCTCGATGCGCTCGTCAACAATGCTGGTGTGGTCGACGTCAAGGCGCGCGTCGACGAAATGAGCGGGGCAAGGCTGGAGCGCATGATGCGCATCAACGTCATTGGGTCCATGCTCTGTGCCCGCGAAGCGGTGAAGCGAATGTCGACCAGCCATGGCGGTAAGGGCGGCGCCATCGTGAATGTCTCCTCGATTGCAGCGAGAATTGGCGGATCGGGCGAGTATGTCGACTACGCCGCCTCGAAGGGCGCGATCGATTCCTTCACTGTTGGCCTGGCGCGCGAAGTGGCCGGCGAAGGCATTCGCGTCAACGCGGTCAGTCCAGGCATCATCGACACCGAAATTCACGCTTCCGGCGGACAGCCGGATCGCGTCGAGAGGATGCGTCGCCTCGTGCCCATGCAAAGGGCGGGGACCGCCGAAGAAGTCGCCGCGGCAATTCTCTGGCTCCTGTCGGACGGGGCGTCCTTTACGACAGGCGCGAATTTGGAAGTGGGCGGCGGCCGTTAAATGCCAGCGAAGGCTGAGCGCCAGACCAGAAGGACAGTATCATGGCTTATGACGTCGTTATCATCGGATCGGGACCGGGCGGCTATGTCTGTGCCATCAAGGCGGCACAGCTCGGCCTGAAGACGGCGGTGGTCGAGAAGAACGCGACCTTCGGCGGCACCTGCCTCAACATCGGCTGCATCCCGTCCAAGGCGCTGCTGCATGCCTCCGAGATATTCGCCGAGGCCGGCCACTCCTTCGATACACTCGGCGTCGAAATCGGCGCGCCGAAGCTCAATCTGACAAAGATGATGGCGCACAAGGACGCGACGGTGGCGTCCAACGTCAACGGCGTCGCCTTCCTGTTCAAGAAGAACAAGATCGACAGCTTTCGCGGCATCGGCAAAGTCTTGTCCGCCGGCAAGGTGTCGGTGACCGGCGAGGACGGCAAGGTCGAGGAGATCGAGACCAAGAACATCGTCATCGCCACCGGCTCGGATGTCGCAGGCATTCCGGGCGTCAAGGTCGATATCGACGAGAAGGTGATCATTTCCTCGACCGGCGCGCTGTCGCTAGACAAGGTGCCGGGCCATCTGGTGGTGGTCGGCGGCGGCGTCATCGGGCTGGAGCTCGGCTCGGTCTGGGCGCGGCTCGGCGCCAAGGTGACCGTCGTCGAATTCCTCGACACCATCCTGGGCGGCATGGACGGCGAGGTCGCCAAGCAGTTCCAGCGCATGCTGTCCAAGCAAGGCTTCGAGTTCAGGCTGGGCGCCAAGGTGACTGGCGTCGCCAAGGCCAAGAAGGGTGCCACAGTCACTTTCGAGCCGGTCAAGGGCGGTGCTGCCGAGACCATCGAGGCGGATGCGGTGCTGATCGCGACGGGACGCCGGGCCTATTCGGACAGTCTCGGGTTGAAGGAGGCCGGCGTCGAGGTCGACGAGGGCGGCCGGGTCAGGACGGACGGCCATCGCAAGACCAATGTGCCCGGCATCTACGCCATCGGCGACGTCATCGCCGGGCCGATGCTCGCCCACAAGGCCGAGGACGAGGGCGTGGCCGTGGCCGAGACCATTGCCGGCCAAGCCGGCCATGTGAACTACGAGGTGATCCCGAACGTCGTCTACACCAGTCCGGAAATCGCCTCGGTCGGCAGGACCGAGGAAGAGCTGAAGAAGGCCGGCATCGACTACAAGGCCGGCAAGTTTCCGTTCAGCGCCAATGGCCGGGCGCGGGCCATGCTGCACACCGACGGCTTCGTGAAGATCCTGGCCGACAAGCAGAGCGACCGGGTGCTCGGCGTCCACATCGTCGGTTTCGGCGCCGGCGAGATGATCCACGAGGCGGCGGTGCTGATGGAGTTCGGCGGCTCGTCGGAAGATCTTGCCCGCACCTGCCACGCCCATCCGACGATGTCGGAAGCGGTGAAGGAAGCGGCACTGGCGACCTTCTTCAAGCCGATCCACATGTAGGCCCTCCCAAGCTACTCCGGCAGCCATCCGGCGGCTCAAAGCAAAACGGCCCGCTTTTCAGCGGGCCGTTCGTATTTGGAGTCAGCAGCCGATCACTGCGGGGCTGGTGCGGGCGCTGGAGCAGGCGCCGGCTCTGCAGGCGCCGGAGCAGGTGCTGGGGCAGGCTCTGGTGCCGGGGCTGGCGCAGGCTCTGCGGGTGCCGGGGCTGGCGCAGGCTCTGCCGGAGCAGGCGTCGGTTCCGCGGGCGCTGGCGCAGGGGCCGGCGTCGTGGCGGCCGGCGGTTCAGCAGGCGCTGGCGCTTCGCTTCTTCCAAAAACATAGTAAGCGACAATAGCCAGAATAACGACAACCAGGGCAATCAGCCAGCCGGTGGTGCCGCCACCAGACCTGGGAGGGGGTGTCGGAGTGGTGTACGGGTCGTTTGGATTCGCCATAAAAGTGTCCTCCGTGGGATAAAAGGTATCAATCAACGCACATCAACGCGCAACCGCCGAACAGGTTTCACGCTAGGGTCGAAAACGCCGAAAACAGGGCAATCTTCGCCGGGAATCGTTTGTCCACACGCACTTTACTCGCAAAATTCGCAGTAATCGAGCCAAAATAAACCTGTCGACCTTCCTATACTGAGACAAGCTTTCGGTGATTCGGGAAAGGCATCGCTCCGAATCACGTCTTGCCGGATTCGCAACTCAACCGTGCAACTCAGTCGACGGCAGTGACGGTGTAGCCTGCCTTGCGGAAATCCTCGACCAGACCTTCCGCGCCCGGGAGGTGCAGGGCGCCGACCGCCATGAACGCGTTGCCCTTGGCGAGGATCGGCCCGGCATGGTCGATCATCACCTTGTTGCGGCTGGTGATCATGGTTTCCTCGAAGGCGGCATAGCCCGCCGAATCGTCTTCGTCGCCGGGAAGGACGGCACGAAACAGCGGCCAGAGCATGCCGATGTCGCCGCGCTGGTAAAGCACGATCATGGTTTCGTTGACGTCGTTCACCCTGTTGCCGAGCTTCAGTGTGTCGACGAGGCCCTTCATGTGAAAAGCGAGCGGCAGCGAGGCCATGGCGCGAAGCTGGTCGGCGATGGTCTCCAACCCATCGACGGCCTTGCCTGAGGCTTTGGCGTCCTGCGCAAGCTTGATGTCGAGCACCGGCGTGCCGCCGGCCTGGCGGGCCAGTTCACAGGCCGGGAGCGCGACCATGGTCGACAGCATCCACGGTTTCATCTTGGCGACACTCGCCGGCGGGATGCCGCGCGAGTCGAGCGCCTTGTTCACCGCCGCCGCATCGTCCGGCGACAGCAGCGAGGACAGCGTGGTGCTGTCGGTGAACATCATCAGTTCCGGCTCTTTCAGGAACGCCGCCATCATCTTCTGCTGATCGAGCACCTCCGTGGTCTCGATGACGATAGTGTCGGCGGCGTCGAAGGCCTTTTGCGCGGCGGGCGGCAGAGTGGTCACGCGCGGGTCGGACATATGCATGGTGCCGAACAGGAAGGACGGTCTTTCGCCCGCCTTTTCAAGTTTCCACAACAGGCCCTTGCCGTTCGGTGTCGCGGCCGCTTCGGTCTCGATCTTGCGGTAGGTGGCCGGGTCGTCCTTCTGCAAGGCCGACAGCATGTCGGCGCCGGCGCAGGCCGGGGTTTCGGCGCGCGCCTTGCCGGCGGCGAGCAGCGCGATAATGAGGAAAGAGAGAAAAAACAGGATGTTGAGCGCCACTAGCAGCCTCAACGAGGCAAGGGCCGTGCGGTCGGCGATGGCAATGACGCGTCTCATGGTCCGCTTTTTAGAGACAAAGAACGGCGAAACGGTTAACCGGCGCAGCGAAATTGTCTTGGACATGGCTCCACGGCTCATATTTTGCTGCACTTTGCGAAATCATGCGTCGGTTACGCCCGCGGATGGGCCGCTTCATAGATTTCGAGCAGCCTCGCGGTGTCGACGCCGGTGTAGATTTGTGTCGTCGACAAGCTGGCGTGGCCCAAAAGTTCCTGGATGGTGCGCAGGTCGCCGCCGCGTCCAAGCAGATGTGTGGCGAAGGAATGGCGCAAGGCGTGCGGCGTGGCGGTGTCGGGCAGATTGAGCGCCGAGCGCAGCCTGGCCATGTCGCGCTGGACGATGGCCGGGTTGAGCGGGCCACCGCGCGCGCCGCGAAACAGCAGGCCCTTCGGGTCGAGATGATAGGGGCAAAGCCGGCGGTATTCGGCGATCGCCCGCAGCGCCACCGGCAGCACCGGCACCAGCCGCGTCTTGCCGCCCTTGCCGGTGACGCGCAGCACCGTTTCATCAGGCGACGACAGATCGGCGCCGGACAGGCCGAGCGCCTCGGAAATGCGCAGGCCCGAGCCGTAGAGCAGCGTCAGCACGGCGCCATTGCGGGCAGCGATCCACGGTTCCTCCGCCAGCTGGCCCTCCACCGAAACGACGTGTTTCGCATCGCTTGCCGTCAGCGGCTTGGGCAGCGACTTCGGCTGCCGTGGCGCGCGCAGTGCCGCAGCACCGGCCGCATTGACGAGGCCGCGCCGCTCCAGAAAGCGCAGCAGCGAGCGGATGCCGGCGAGCCCGCGTCCGAGCGTGCGGGCGCCGGCGCCTCCGGCGCGGCGTGCGGCGAGAAAGCCGCGCAGATCGGCCGGGCGCAGATCGGCGATGTCCGAAATGCCGGGCGAACCGCCGCAATGGCCGGTCAGGAAGTGCAGGAACTGGCGCGTGTCGCGCTCATAGGCTTCCACGGTTTCCGGCGACAGCCGGCGCTCGCGCGCCAGCATCTTCAGCCAGCTTTCGCGGGCCGCCTGAAGGTCTGGTTTGGCCGGGATGAGGAATTCCTGCATTGCGCTCTTCCGATATGCCGTTCTTCCATTCTGGCCATCTTCCGGCAGCCGGGTTAGGAAGCCGTGAAGAGCCGCGTCATTGAAATGACAAGAGGGTGGAGCTAGAGCAAGGCAAAGGATTTTTCCACCGATGACCAAACCGCAAAACCCCGTCCAGATGGCCGTGATCGGCGCCGCCCACGGCATCAAGGGCGAATTGCGCGTGAAGACCTTCACCGGCGATCCGCTGGCGCTGGCCGACTACGGGCCGCTCTATGCCAGGGACGGCCGCGCCTTCCAGATCGTCGACATCAGGCCGGCCAGCAACGTCGTGGTGGTGCGTTTCAAGGGCATCAGCGACCGCAATGCCGCCGAGGCGCTCGCCGGCACGGAATTGTTCGTCGACCGCTCGATGCTGCCTGACGATGGCGAAGAGGACGAATTCTATCACGCCGATCTCGTTGGGCTGGCGGTCCGGGACGATACCGGTGCTGACATCGGCAAGGTCGTCGCCGTGCATAATTTCGGCGGCGGCGACATTCTCGACGTGACGCTGGCGGGGCGCAAAGGCGTGCTGATCCCGTTCACGCAGGCCGCCGTGCCTGAGGTGTCGATCAAAGACGGCTTCGTCCGTATCGATCCGGCGGCGGCGGGCTTGACCGATGACGAAGAGGGCGACGAACCCGGCAGCGACGGTTTCGACCCGAAGGGCAGGCCGCGCGGGCCCAAGGACGCCGGGGGAAACCGGTGAGTTTTTCCGCCTCGGTGCTGACGCTCTATCCCGAGATGTTTCCCGGCGCGCTCGGCCTGTCGCTGGCCGGCCGGGCGCTGGTATCAGGCACATGGTCGCTGGAAGCGATCCAGATCCGCGATTTCGCCAGCGACCGCCATCGCACCGTCGACGATACGCCGGCCGGCGGCGGCGCCGGCATGGTGATGCGCGCCGATGTGCTGGCCAGCGCCATCGACCACGCCTCGCCGGAGGGTGATCCGCGCCCGCGCCTGCTGATGAGCCCGCGTGGCAAGCCGCTGACGCAGGCCCGCGTGCGTGAACTGGCCGCCGGGCCGGGTGTCGTCATCGTCTGCGGACGCTTCGAAGGCGTTGACCAGCGGGTGATTGACGCGCGTGGGCTGGAAGAGGTCTCGGTCGGCGACTTCATCCTCTCCGGCGGCGAGCCGGCAGCCCTTGTGCTGCTCGACGCCGTGGTGCGGCTGTTGCCCGGCGTGATGGGCAATGCGGTGTCAGGCGATGAAGAGAGCTTTGAAAGCGGCCTGCTCGAACACCCGCACTACACGCGGCCGCAGGAATTCGAGGGCCGGCAGATCCCCGAAGTGCTCACCTCGGGCAATCACAAGAAGATCGCGGCGTGGCGGCGTGCCGAGTCGGAAAGGCTGACCAGGGAAAGGCGGCCGGACCTGCTGGCCGCTCACCCATTGGCGAAGTAGTAAAAAGCCAGAAACACGCCGACCCCGACTACGAAGCCGCGCACGGCATTTTGCGGCACGCGCTTGGCGATCCAGACGCCGGCATAGCCGCCCAGCGCGCCGCCGGGTATCATGATGATCGCCTGCGGCCAGGCGATCACGCCGCCGGAGACGAAGACCAGGATGGCTATCGCCGCGATGACCACGGCCAGCATGTTCTTCAGCGCGTTCAGGCGGTGATAGTCGCCGGGCTGGGTGAGGCCGAGCGTCGCCAGCATCATGACGCCCATGCCAGCGCCGAAGAATCCGCCATAGACTGCGGTCGCGAATTGCGCCAGGGAACCGACCAGCGAACCCACCGCGGCCTCATGTCCCGGCTTGGGTGCCGGCTTCAGCCACGGCCCGGCGGCGAACAGCGCGGTTGCCGCCAGCAGCAGCCATGGCACCAGGACGCGGAACGACGGATTGTCGAGCGCCAGAAGGATGAGCGCACCGGCCAAGGCGCCGAAAGCCGATATGACGCCGAGCAGCAACGCTGTGCGCCAGAAATGCTTGATGTCGGCCCAATAGGCGAGTGTCGAGGTGATGTAGCCGGGAAACTGTGTCACCGACGAGGTGGCGTTGGCGACGATCGGCGGCAAGCCGACCAGCGTCATGGCGCCGAAGGTGATGAACGTGCCGCCGCCGGCTATGGCGTTGACGGCACCTGAGAGAAAGCCCGCAAAAAAGAGCAGGACCGCATCGAGAACTGGCATGGAGGGTGTTGCCGCCGGAGGAAAGTCACATTTTACCCGGCTTAGAAAGCTTGGGACTTCGACGCAACCCCTTCCGCTGAAAGATTGCAATGTCGGCCGACGACCAAAAAAGACACGGCGAAGGCGTGACAAAGCGCCGAAATAGCTGTATGTGCGCGCCGAACCGGAAGAACAATCTGCCGGACCCGTCAACAATGACGGTGTAGTCGCCCCTGCCCGATGTCTCGCGACAAAGGGCATAGCCGAGCGGTCGATGGAACTGCAAGGCGAGTGCCGGACGCTCTGACTGTCGGAAGAACAAGAAGTGGATTTGTAGAGATGGATATCCTCCGTCAGCTCGAGGCCGAACAGGCCGCCAAGATCGAAGCCAAGCGCAAGCTTCCCGAATTCCAGCCCGGCGATACCGTGCGTGTCCAGGTCCGCGTGACCGAAGGCACCCGCACCCGCGTCCAGGCTTATGAGGGCGTTGTCATCGCCCGCGCCGGCGCCGGTTTCCAGGAGAATTTCACCGTTCGCAAGATTTCCTACGGCGAAGGCGTGGAGCGCGTGTTCCCGGTCTTTTCGCCGATGGTCGAAGGCGTCGAGATCGTGCGCCGCGGCAAGGTGCGCCGCGCCAAGCTCTACTACCTGCGCGATCGCCGCGGCAAGTCGGCCCGCATTTCCGAAAACACCGGCGTGCGCGCCCGCAAGCTGAACGACGAGGAGCGCGATGCGCTGAACGCCGAGAAGGCCCGTATCGAGGCCGAGAAGGTGGCCGCCGCCCAGGCGCTGGCCGCCGAGAAGGCGGCGCAGGACGCCGCCGAGAAGAAGGCCGCCGACGAGGCCGCCAAGGCTGAGGAAGCAGCCGCCGCCGAATAAGGCGTCTTCAAAACCGATGATTTCGGAAAGGCGGCTTCGGCCGCCTTTTTGTTTCGCGGGATGAATTCGATCTTGCCGGGCCGCATCGGTGCGCAATCGAAAACGGATCGTTTCGTAATCTCGGCGTTGAAAGCATCGGAATCCATTTTCGGATGAAACGGCGCATCGGACCGGCTTGCAAGGCGCCTGCGGAAAGCTAAAGTCGGCGCCGGATTTCCTGCAAGCCTCGACAATGTCGAGGCCGTTCAAATTCTCGGGGTGTACCATGACCAAATCGAAACTGCTGTTAGCCGGTCTGTTGGCTCTGATTCTTGCGCCCGTCGCCGCCCTGGCGCAGGCGCTGCCCGATCTCGGTGGCAAGAAGGTGGTGGTTGTGACGGAAAACGCCTATCCGCCGCTGCAGTTCATCGATGCCAAGACCGGCAAGCAGATCGGCTGGGAATATGACGCGATGAACGAGATTGCCAAGCGGCTGAATTTCCAGGTCGAATACCAGAATACCTCTTGGGATGCGATGATCCAGGCGGTTTCCGACAATCAGTACAACATCGGGATGACCGGCATCACCATCAAGGACGACCGCAAGCAGAAGGTCGATTTCTCCGACCCCTACATGCGCTCGGAACAGTTCATGCTGGTGCGTGGCGATGAGAAGCGCTTCACCGACGCCAAGACGTTCGGCGCCTTCAAGGATGGGCTGATCGGCGCACAGGCCGGCACGACGCCGTTCTACACCGCCGTCTATAGCGTGCTCGACGGCAATGAGCAGAACCCGCGCATCAAACTGTTCGAAACGTTCGGCGCGACGGTGCAGGCGCTGAAGACCGGCGACGTCGATGTCGTGCTGACCGACGGCACTGCCGGCAAGGGCTATGTCGAGGCGTCCAATGGCGGGCTGAAGCTGATCGGCGGACCGCTCGGCACCGAGGATTTTGGCTTCATCTTCCCCAAGGGCTCGGATCTGGTGAAACCGGTCAATGCGGCGATCGCGGCACTGAAGGCCGACGGCACGCTCGACGCGCTCAACAAGAAATGGTTCCTCGACTACAAGATGGGGCAGTAATCTCTCTTGCTAGGTGCGTTGAGCGACGATCGTGTTCTGAAATTCCCACGGATTTCATTTCTTCACACCCCCCTCTGTCCTGCCGGACAGTCCGGCAGGACAAAGGGGGGTGGGACAGAACGCAGCCTTCGTGGCTCCGTCACTGGTATCGCTTGATGCCGCCGGCACCTCCAGCCTCCGCCAAATCAGACTTCCCGTGGTGGCTTGCCGTGGCGGCGGCGCTCGCCGTGGCAGCCGCTATCTTCATCGCCGCAAGCGAGCTCTATGCCCAGGTCTTCGCGACCGTCGCCAAGGGCATCGGTATCACCGTGTTCGTCACGATGGTCGCCTTCGCGCTGGCCTCGGCAATCGGGCTCGGCATTGCGCTGATGGGGCTGTCGGGATCGCGCTGGCTGCGCCAGATCGCTCGCTTCTATGTCGAGATCATCCGCGGCGTGCCGATGCTGGTGCTGTTGTTCTGGATCGCCTTCGCCGGGGCGCCAGCCTTCGTCGCGGCGTGGAACGCGCTGACCGCGCCATTGCAAAATGCGGGTCTCTTCGGAGAACTGCTGGTGCGCGACGTGTCGTTGCTGTGGCGCGCCATCATGGCGCTGACCATCGGCTACTCCGCGTTCATCTCGGAGGTCTTCCGCGCCGGCATCCAGGCAGTCGAGAAGGGGCAGATCGAGGCCGCGAAGGCGCTCGGGCTGACCCGCACGCAGCGTTTCCGGCTGATCGTCTTTCCGCAGGCGATCCGAACCATCCTGCCGCCGCTCGGCAATGATTTCGTCGCCATGGTCAAGGATTCCTCGCTGGTCTCGGTGCTCGGCGTCGCCGACATCACCCAGATGGGCAAGATCTACGCCGCCGGCTCGTTCCGCTTCTTCGAAACCTATTCGATCGTCGCCTATATCTATCTTATCCTGACGGTCGGCCTGTCGCTGGCCTTGCGGGCGCTGGAGAAGCGGCTGCGCCGCCAGCATGAGGAATAGCCGGCAGGCGAAGGCGCTACGATTGACCTGTGCGGTTCCAGAGGAATTGATCCATGAACGTCGACAAAGCCAACGCGGCACTGGATTCCGTCTATACGGCCGATACGCCAGAAGCACTTGCCGGGGCCTATGCCGCATGGGCTGCGACCTATGACAGCGAAACCGCCTCGCTCGGCTATCTCCTGCCGTTCCTGATCGCCGCCTGGGTGGCGCGCCATGTGCCATCAGGCGAGGGGCCGCTGCTCGACGCCGGCTGCGGCACCGGTCTGTCGGGACCGTCGCTCAAGGCGCTCGGCTATCGGGACATCGCCGGGCTCGACCTGTCGGAGGACATGCTGAAAATCGCCGGCGGCCGCCAGGCCTACAGCGAGCTGAAGCAGGCGATGCTTGGCGGTCCGCTGCCTTGGCCGGACAGGTATTTCCGCGCCTTCTTCTCGACCGGCGTGTTCACCATCAGCCACGCGCCGGCGTCCGGCCTGTATGAACTGGTGCGCATCACGAAAAAGGGTGGCCACGCCATCTTCACCGTTCGCGACCAGGTGTTCGAGAGCGGCGGTTTTCGTGATGTCTTTGCCGAACTGGAGCACGACGAAAAATGGCGGCCGGTCGAGGAAAGCCCGTGGTTCCGCTGCTATGCGATTGCCGAGCCCGAGGCGCTGGTGAAGACCTTCGTGTTCGAGGTGGTTTGAGCACCGGTTTGCGAGGAACCCAGGTTCTGCGAGGGCAGCCGCGATTGCCGAAAACCCAAAACATTGGTATGAGCCACGTCATGGAACAGCTTTTTGGCGATCCGGCCTACAAGGGCTTCGTGCTGCAGGACAGAAAACGCCTGCCGTCGCGATTCTCGGCGCGCGTTTCCGGCGCTCTGACCAGCCGACTTCGCTAGGCCGTGTTCGCCGGCTAGCCGGCGCTTGTCCTTCCCATTTTCATATCGACGGATTTACGCACATGAGCGCACCGCGCACCCTCTACGACAAGATATTCGACGACCATGTCGTCGATCGCCAGGACGACGGCACCTGCCTGCTCTACATCGACCGTCATCTCGTCCATGAAGTGACCAGCCCGCAAGCCTTCGAAGGCCTGCGCATGACCGGCAGAAAGGTCCGGCATCCGGAAAAGACGCTGGCCGTGGTCGATCACAATGTGTCGACTTCGCCGGAGCGCAAGTTCGGCATCAAGAATGAGGAAAGCCGCATCCAGGTCGAGGCGCTGGCCAAGAACGCCAAGGATTTTGGCGTCGAATATTATTCCGAGAAGGATATCCGCCAGGGCATCGTCCATATCATCGGTCCCGAGCAGGGCTTCACGCTGCCCGGCATGACCATCGTCTGTGGCGATAGCCACACCTCGACGCATGGCGCTTTCGGCGCATTGGCGCACGGCATCGGCACCTCGGAAGTCGAGCATGTGCTGGCCACGCAGACGCTGATCCAGCGCAAGGCCAAGAACATGCTGGTGCGCGTCGACGGCGTACTGCCGGAGGGCGTCACCGCCAAGGACATCATTTTGGCGATCATCGGCGAGATCGGCACTGCCGGCGGCACCGGCTATGTCATCGAATATGCCGGCGAGGCGATTCGCGCGCTGTCCATGGAAGGCCGCATGACCATCTGCAATATGTCGATCGAGGGCGGCGCCCGGGCCGGTCTGATCGCGCCTGACGAGACGACCTTCGCCTATGTCAAGGACAAGCCGCGCGCTCCCAAGGGCGAGGCGTGGGATGCCGCGCTCGCCTATTGGAAGACGCTGCAGTCCGACGAAGGCGCGCATTTCGACAAGGTGGTCGTACTCGACGCGGCGAAATTGCCGCCGATCGTGTCCTGGGGCTCCTCGCCCGAGGATGTCGTCTCGGTCCAGGGCATCGTGCCGAACCCCGACGATATCACTGATGAGAACAAGCGCACCTCCAAGCAGCGCGCGCTCGACTATATGGGCCTGACGCCGGGCACCAGGATCACCGATATCGCGCTCGACCGCGTCTTCATCGGCTCCTGCACCAACGGCCGCATCGAGGATCTGCGCGCCGCCGCCAAGGTGATCGAGGGCAAGACGGTCAATCCGCGGGTCAATGCGATGATCGTGCCGGGCTCCGGTCTGGTCAAGGAGCAGGCGGAGGCCGAGGGTCTCGACAAGATCTTTGTCGCCGCCGGCTTCGACTGGCGTGAGCCGGGCTGCTCGATGTGCCTTGCCATGAATGACGATCGGCTGAAGCCGCATGAGCGCTGCGCCTCGACCTCGAACCGCAATTTCGAGGGCCGTCAGGGCTTCAAGGGCCGCACCCATCTGGTGTCGCCGGCCATGGCGGCGGCAGCGGCGATCGCCGGCCATTTCGTCGACATCCGCGAGTGGAAATAACTCAGGGCTGACACTGTCCATATATGAGTGCATGCCAGGCCCGAGCCGCAACGCGATTCGGGCCCTTTCTTTCAGCCGGGGCGCCTGACGAATTCGTGGAATTGCTCACGGCGGCCGGGTTGATCCTTTGCCACCACGAGCGCCAGCTGGCGTTCGTCGAAAAGCTTGAACCATTCGTCCCACTCAACCAGTTCGTAGCCGCCCGCGTTGGCCGGGCGTTCGGCCTGGTCCTGGTCCTGATAGGCATGCTGGCCGAAAACCAGCCTCAGCATGGCTTGGGTCCCTGCTTCGGGCGACACGTCGACGATTGCCGGAAATCCGGCACGTGACGCGGCCCATGAGCGAATTGCCTCGTGATCGGTCAGCATGATCGTATCGGCCATGAAAGCGTCTCCATCGATTGCTGCTGGAAAACGCCGGGCCGCGGTTTCAAGTTCCGTGCAGCAGCTTCATGGGTGACCTTGCGCATATTCGATCGATAAAGCCCGAAAGGTTTGCCGAGCCGGGCGGTGATCGTAATGCCATTTCAATGGCCCGGTGCCAGACCCATGAGGATGTCTTTGGCGCGCTCGCCATAGCTTGCCGTAAGCGACCAGGGGCTGGGTTGGCGAACCACGTGCAGCCAGCCACGTTTTTCCAGCACGTTGTAGTCGCTGCTTCCATTCGATTTGCGAAAAAATCGGATGGTGACGATCGCATTTGCGACACGTAGATCCGAGATCGTGATCTCGGGCAGCCAGGCCGGCAGATGAGGATCGACGAACAGCATCCGGAGTGGCGCGAAGGGCTGCAGGCCCAGCAGCGCCTGAAGGAGCGTATAGACGGTGGTCGTCGACCACGCCTGCGGCGAATTGGCGGCCGGATAGACCGCTGGAAATGGATGATCCTGATCGCGCTGGTGCCCGGCAATACACTCCGGCAAGCGAAAAAAGTCGAAAAGCGCAGCGGTTTCGAACTGCGAACGGCATACCCGCTCGACATAGTCATGGCATCCATATCGATAAGCACCAATGGCAAACGGACCGTGCTCGACGGGCCAGACGGTGCCACGGTGATAGGAGTAGGGATTGAAGGCCGGATGTTGTGACGAAAGGGTTCGCACGCCCCAGCCGGTGAACATGTCTTCGGCAAACAGCCGCTTCAACGTGCGCGGCACCAGCGCTGTGTCGGCGATGCCGGTTGCGACGCAGTGCAGGGCGTTGGAGCCGATCGAGCTGACCTGGCGTCTATCGGGGTCGAGCGCCATCGCGAAGAAACCCTCGCTCTCCATCCAGAAGGCTTCGCTGAACCGCTTCTTGAGTTCCTTCGCGCTTTGGTACAGGTACTTTGCTTCATCTCCGCGATCGAACCACCATAAGACCTCGGCGAGATTCATTTTGGCGGCGTAGACAATTCCCTGCTCCTCGCAGGTCGCGATTGGCTTTGGCACCTGGGAGCCATCTTCGTAGACGATTGCGTCGCTCGAGTCCTTCCAGGCTTGGTTCTCGAGCCCGAGTTCCGAACGCGTTTTGTATTCGCAGAAGCCATCCTTGTCGTGATCGCAGAACGCATCGAGCCATTTGAGAGCCGCAATCGCAGGGTCGACGTATGGACGTACGAGATTCTTGTCGCCTGTCCAGTGCCATAGCTGCGCCGCCACGAAAGGATAGAAGCCGGAGGTCGTGATCGATCCGTAGTACCGTGCTTTGGGCGTGTAGTTGAGACTGGCGAGCGGGCCGGTATGGGCTTCATGCAGCATGCGGCCCGGCTGTTCGTCGCGCCAGTCGTTGCTCTCTTTTCCCTGCAATCCGGCGAGCACGGGCAAGGTTCCGCGCATGATATCGGTCGTAACCGGCGCAGCCTCCCAGGCAACTGTGAGCGTATCGCGGCCGAACAGCGCGATATAGACCGGCAGCCCGGCTGCCGTCGTCCATGCTCGCTCCGCGCAATCGAGATCGTACAGGCGCAAAGCGTCCAAATCCCGCTTGGCCTGCTCGAGCGCTCCGATCACCACGTTCGCCAGTGTCGTGCTTTCGGGGCTGGAAAAACGCGGCGCATCGCTCAGAAAACGTTGCGTGCGGCGATCATAGTCATTGGCCTGCGGCGAAAAGGACCGGCACCGATAGCTCGAAAGGAGATCCCGACCTTCCATCACCGGAATGATGTCGATGCAGCAATGCCAGCGCTCATGAGGAGCAAGGCCGACATCGAAGGCGATGCGCCCGTTCCTGTATCGGGGCGGCATGGTGGCGTTCGAGAAGCGGAGCCTGACACCTCGCCGGATTGACGCAGTCCCCTTCTCATTTTGATGATCATAGCCATGGTGCGCGTGATATTCGAAGGTCAGCTCGGAAAGCTCTTCACCTTCCATCCACTTGCAGGTCTGCCGGCCGCTCTGTCTGCGGTTACCATGCGTTTCGTCCTGGTCGGCGAAATCGGCGTCCAGATCAAGCTCGAGCACCAACTGGACTTTTTCCTGCGTGAAATTCACCAGATCGACATCCTCGTGCAGGCCCTCGCCGACATAGCGCGACAGGCGCAGCTCGATCGACTCCTGCGCAGTCTCGGAAATGGTCGGGCGCCGCTTGGCGGCCTTCGGAACCGGAGCGATGTAGTAGCCAAGCCAGGAGTGCTGAGCCACGTTGGAAACCGAGACAGGGTACGGCGGACGGCCGTTGATCAGATAACGGTAGCGAGAAAGGAGCCGCGTCTGGTGGACAAACAGGCCTTGATCGGAACCGTTGTCGAAAAAACCGTCGCGTCCGGTCGCCAGCACCGTTCGGCCTTTGCTCACATTGATCGTTTCCGGCCGTACGCGCAGGCGGACCAGGCTGTGGTCGGGCGATTCAGCAGGCATACCGTTTGGCTCCGCACGCTCTGCATGTAGCGCCCGCTAGGCTTGAGAAACACCAACTTCGATCAAATCCCCGTGAATTGTACCGGACGCCCGGAACCGCCGACGCGTGCCCGGCATTGATTTTGCGGATGAGTCTGCGTCCAGAACAGGGAGCAGTGTTATGGCTTTCCGTGATTACATCCACACGCCCGTGACGCCGCGCGACATCCGATGGGGTCTCCAGCAGGGGGCCGTTGCGGGCATTGTCGCAGGCCTCGTCTTTGCGGCGTTTGAAATGACGGCGAGTGCGTTCATGATGGGGGCGGAAGCGTTCTTCATGCCCCTGCGCATGATCGGCGCCATCGCGCTTGGACCGGAAGCTCTCGATCCCGCCTACCCGCTCCTGACGGCCAGCATCGCTGGCGTGATCGTGCATTTGATCCTGGCCATCGCCTATGGGATCGTGTTCGGGGAGATTGCCGCAATGCTGCGAGGGCGAGCAGCCTTCATTGGTCTCGGC